>JAWXCF010000088.1:0-5917 GCA_034440515.1 Bacteroidota bacterium | reverse complement strand
TTTCTGTTATGGAAATTTGAGAAATTTCTTAATGGCCATTTTAAAAATGTAGAGATTTATCCTTACAACATATTTAGCTATGGAATTTCATATTGGTTACCACAAAATCGAATCACAGAGCTACTGGTTAGAGCACTATTATTTCTAGAAACACGATTGTTACTGAAATTACCTTTATTTCAAGAGCTTTGCGGAAATTTTATTATAGTTCTGAAGAAATGACAAAATGTATGATTATATAGTTTTTGTGCATCTATTTTCAGATAGCACTGGAGGAGTACAACTTGCAAGCAAAGACTTGTGTGATTACATCACAAGAAAGGATTTGTCGGTGGTGGTGGTTCATTCAGGCAGCAAGGATCAATTCTATCATGATAAAGGGGTAGATTGTCTATCATTCAACACATTCAAAATATTCTATGGCTTTTATCCGTTTGTGGGACTGAAGATGTTCATTGCTTCTTTAAGGCTTATCAGGCAGAATAATCATGCCAAAATAATCATTTATGGGAGGCACTTCACAGAAAGCATTATGGCAGCAGCTCTATGCAAGTTACTAGGCAGAGAATATATTTATATTGACACTGGATTCAAAACAGAGGTATTTAATAATGTTATTTTAAACTTGATTTTAAAGATCTTAGATCAAACAATTCTTAAACTAGTATTTATTTTTTCCACATACAAAATATTTGAATCACATACTTCTCGACAATACGTTGAGAACAAATATAATAAACAATTTTCCAAAACATCTGTAATCTACAATGGATTTGATGATAATATAACAAAGGAATATGAGATAACTCCAAAAGAGAGGAAGATTGTTTTTGCCTCGCGACTAGTAAATATTAAAAATCCAGATCTAGTTGTAGATGCGTATCTATGCCTAGCAAATCAATACCCTGACTGGCAATTCTTGATGGTAGGTAAGGGTAATTGCAAGTTAGAGAACATAGATTTAAAAACCCTCCCCCGCAATATTACTTATAACAATAACTTATTACCTCAAGAAGAACTCCACCAACTATTAGCAAAGTCATATATATATATAAACTCCTCGTTTAGCGAAGGCCTACCTCTGGCACTGACAGAGGCGGGCGCATTGGGTTGTTTGTTGGTCATGTCTAATATCGGTAATAATTTAGAAATAGCTAGCGCACTAGGTTTAATTAAATATACTTTTAACCCAAATAGTTTAAGTGAATTTATAGAGAAGTTGCAACTTGCGATGTCAATGTACGGACATGTTAATCACAAGCAGATTCAACTCAACAGCATTCGCACCTTCGCTAATTCTAAAAGACATCAGAAGTATGCGAAATTATTTGGTGTCGAATTTGGTATACCCATGGGGGTTGCCTACTTTCCATTGATATGAATGCTGGATTATATCTTTTAGTGAATAACGAGGTTTCCATTTCAGGTATTTGTTGGCTCTACGACTGTCTGCAATGAGCATTGCCGGGTCTCCAATACGTTTAGGTGCGTAAGTCCAGGAGACTTTGTCAACTATTTCTTCAATCTTTTCTACAACTTCCAAATTTGAGTAACCGATGCCGTTGCCTAGGTTAAATGATTCACTAATATGATGCTCAAATAAATACTTGACTGCCATTCTATGGGCTCTAGCTAAATCACTCACATGGACATAGTCCCTAATGCATGTACCGTCAGGTGTTGAATAGTCATTACCGAAAATGAATAGCTCCTTCCTATCGAATACACTCTCGATAGCCAGAGGTATTAACATAGTGGGTCTTGGGTAATCATGGCCTAAGAGCCCTGTAGGATCCGCACCTGCGGCATTAAAATACCTCAGAATCAGTGACTTTACACAATTTTGCTCAACTATTGACCCCGTATCTAGAGATCTCAAGATATTTTCCACAGTTAGCTTAGAGTGTGCATACCAATTTATTGGACTAGGAGTGTCTTGCTCATTTATTGCTCTGCTATAGCCATCCCCATATATACTACAGGTCGAAGAAAATACAATTTTATTTACCCCAAACTTTTGCATGCACTTCAGTAAATTAATTGAACCAGAGATATTGTTTTCAAAGAATCTCAAAGGGTATGTCATGGATAGACCTGCTTCCATGTAACCAGCAAAATGTATAACTGCATCAATTTCATGAGTCTCAAAAACCGAATTTATTTGATCAAGATTGAGTAGATCTCCTTTGATAAATGTTATATCTTGACCAGTATGATTCATTATTCTAGCTAAGGCTTCTTTATGTCCGTTAACTAAATTATCGAATACCACTAGGTGATAGTTTGTTTCTTGGAGTAGTTCTAGAACGGTGTGAGAGCCAATATATCCAGCCCCACCAGTTATAAGTATTCTTTTACTCATTTGAGTCTTTATTAAGACTAAGTAGAAATACAGCGTGATAGTCGTCATTATATATTTCATTCGCATTTTTATCCAAAAATCTAATCACCTCAACCTGTTTATTTAACCTGTCTGTATGATCCACCTGATAAGTGAAAATCATTTTTGTCCAGCGATGATCCTTAGTAGCTAGTTCCATTAATCTTGCAGTGATACCAATACACAATGGTTTACCAGCATATCTTGGATCTGAAAGATCGGTCAAATTCTTCACTTTCTCAAGCGTATCAGCATTTGGTGATCCAATGAACTCCACGAAAGTATTTCTATCTCCAAGATTCATATAGTTCCCACGTAGAGATTCCCCCTCGCCTAAAGAGTGAATTGTCAACTGCGTTTGTGGATCAGAAATCAGAACACATTTAGGACTGTTTTCTTGCCAGTATTTCACTAGATTATTATCTTTCTTAACTACAGCACTAGTTGGCCCGTTATTTTGCAGAATGAAACTAGTTAGGGTTTGTAGTTGCAGCACATAATTAACTCCATAGCTGGTGATTAGCAAAATACCAATAACAACATAGACAAGCAAATGTTTGGGTTTTAATTTTTGCAGAAAGGCAATAACCACTAGCGATGAGAATAAACCGAATCCTAGTAGAAACTTACCGGCAAATGTGGGTGCAAGGAAATATATCGCGATAGTTGTCATCATGCCAAAATAGCCAATAAGCTCAGGCATAGTTTTATGTGGCTTAAAGAATACTCTTAAGAATGCAGGGATTAGAACTAGCCAACCAGCACCAATAAGTGCAAGTATCGCATCAAATTTACCCCGAAAGTCTGGGTTAGATAATCCACCTACCCAGTCAGTGATGCCTTTCTGGAAGCTGTTTTCAATACTAAATCCCGTAATAGAAAGTGAAATTATAAACAAGAACACAAGAATAATTTCTTGAAAGAGCAATAAATTTTGCTTCTTGCTTTCTACCTTGATCACTCTTTCATAATAAATATATTTCACAATCAAGAAAAATGACAGAAATATGCCGATGAAGAAATGAGTTAGTAGCAGTATCCCGATAGCTGCAATCAAACCTCTGAATTTCAAATCTTTGTCACCTAAAATGAATAAAAACAATAAAAATGCAAAGGTCTGCGGAATAAAAAAGTGAGCAGTATAAGCAAGATTCTCAAACACTAGTAAAGATAGGGTCACACCTAATACCGCCCAGCCTGGCTTGTAATATTTCCTGAATAGCTTGTAGGCGGCTATTGAAAAAATGAGAGTTAGAAAAATATCGACGAAGTAGCCGGCCAAAGCGTAATCAAACTTAAATGCATTTGCTAGCGTGTACAAGAATGCATGGAACATGACAATTGGATATGCCTGATCTGTGAAAGTAGATGAATAGGATGCAGGCATAAATCCAACTGTTTGAGGATCAGACATGCCATTTAATACCGTCTTGTGTACTAATATGTCCGTTGAGATGATCGAGCCATAGTCCCTGGCTATGACAATCACACCGATAAAAACGATAAATGGCAGTAGTGCTAACAGAATTCGTTTGTAGCTTGCTCTGAAACCATTAAATTTTGCCTTGAAAATCAGCCTCAAAGCCAGTAGAGTCCAGATAGCAATTAAGCCTGAACCTGCAAACTCGTAATAACCAGCAAGGTCAATACCAATACTTCTTAAAACTAACCCAACAAAATATATTGCAGGGTAGATTAAAAAGCTATATACAGCTGCCAAACTGAAGGAGTTCTCCCCCAAAATTGACTTTGATATTAAACTAGGCAGAGTGAAAACTATTAGGAAGAAGTATATTAGAAATGGTATAGATTGTGTTACCACTTGAAAGCCAAAGCTAAAACCTAGAATTAAGCTAGCTACTGGAGTAAATAATACTAAGAGGCTATAATAGTATCTCAACGTCCAGTCGTAGATTTTGGTATTGGCCCGCCTATTCACAGTAAACTAGAATGTCAAAGTTAAATTCATACTCACCAGATTGTATTATTTCGGTAGTTGACTTCTGATATATAGTTAAAACCTTATCTTGTTCCTGAAATCTAAACTCTAGATTATTGCCTCCATCAAACTTGAGGCTGCATTTATCTGCCTTTAGCAGTTTTTTTTGCTCATCAAAGCTATAACTACTACCACCTAATGCAAATTGCATATTCAGCTTATATGTTTTCGCAAGGCCGGCATTACTATTCTCGTAGACTTTCCTGACTAGCTTTAGTCCGCCTTTATCAGTTTTTAGTAAATAACTTTCGATGTTCGCATTTCTACCAACTACCTCTTCGGAAACCTCTGTGATCGAACCATTGAAGTTGCTTTGCTGGTAGTCAGCACTGAATTTGTCTTTATCTTCCGCGAGCTGAATTAATTGACCATCTTCGGTGACCCAGTAGTCGTGAAGTCTAAATACCTCAATATAGTTACTTCCCTGAAGTGTGATTGTCAGTCTCTGAGAAGCATAAGAAATACTATAGTCTTCTTTATAATTTGCTCTATAAAAAACATAAAAATTGACCCCCAACACAAGGATAGCTATAAGCAGCCAGAGAAAAGAATTATGTGCAATATTGTAGAGAGATCCTGCTATCTTTTTCACACTGTTTTCGTATTAATATAAACAAATCTGTTTAATAACAGATACGTAAATGTAGGCATAATTATTAGCTGTGCGAGCTTTGCTATTTGCACATTTACCAGTACATTGACCAAGACAACTAGCGATAGATTGCTTACAATGAATATCAGGATATTTACTAATACGTATTTAGCTGATTCAGTTCTGATTTTTCGACTAGAATTAAAAGTAAACAATCTATGCGCAATGTAATTAAATCCCAGCATAAATGGTAACTTTAGATTCTCTGCGACTAAATAGTTTCCCGATAGCAAGAAGATTGTGGTGAAAGCCAGATAATCAACTAGAGCTGTAGCAATCCCCACCAATATGTAACGAATAAATTGCGTATTTATTTGTTTATACACATTCATTCTCATAGCCCTAAGAGCTGATGTAATTGTTTAGTTTTCTCGTGCGTAAGTTTTTTGGAAATATGATAGTAAACTTCAGTGCTCTTTATAGTTGTATGCCTAAGAAATTCCTTTGTTACGTAAATGCCCAACCCGGCGTTCGCCATCGCCAGTGCAATTGAGTGTCTAAGTGTATGCGGATGCTGGTATCTTGTCGGAATTCCAATTTTAGAGCAATGTTTTTTGAATAACTTGTTAACCATAGTTCTGGAAATTGGTTTATAGATTACTTCACCATTCATGTACTTTCTTGTGACTATAATATTAGAAAATTCACTCCCTGGTCTTTTTTCAAGCCATGCATTAAGGAGGTTAGGAATTTTATCTGACAGTGAAAATACGAACTTATTTCTCTGTTTCCGCCTTAAGGGAATAATCTCTATAGTTTTTTCATCCAGATCAAAATCTTCAATAGTGAGATTTATCAACTCACTTACTCTCAAACCATAACTATAAATCAAAGTAAACATAAGTTTGTCACGCGCAGACTCTATAGAAGCCAGAAGTTTCATTAC
>JAWXCF010000087.1:0-4880 GCA_034440515.1 Bacteroidota bacterium | reverse complement strand
TTCCTGTTGATTATAAATATTAACAATAACAAATGGACTTTTCTAAAAAGACTAAAATAGTTTGTACTATAGGACCAACCAGCTGGGATCCTGAAGTTATGAGACAAATGATAGAAGCTGGAATGAATGTGGCTAGAGTTAATGGAGCATTTGCTGATGAAGCAGAGTTAGATAAAGTTACAAAATTAGTTAGAGATGTTTCTAGCGAAGTTGCTTTAATGATGGATGTTAAAGGTCCGGAGGTTAGAATGAATAAATTTGCCGAAGCCAAGGTTATTAAACCAGGCGATCAAATTATTATTGGAAATGGTGCAGACTCAGAAATTTATCCAGGAAACTATGCTGACTTGTACAAAGTATTAACTGTAGGTCAGAGAGTTGTAATTGGAGATGGTGATACCGAACTTATAATTAAAGAAATTGTTGGTGATAAAATGCATTGCGAAGTTGTATTTGGTGAATTTCTAAAACCAGGCAAAGCTCTAAATTTGCCAGGAGCCGATTTTGCTACTTCATCTTTAACAGAAAAAGATATTATTAATTTAAAACATTCAATTAAATTAGGTTGGGATTTTGTTTCAGCCTCATTTGTTCAAAATGCCGAATCCGCAAGAGAGATTAAAAAATATCTTGAAGGGTCCGAAATGAAATTAATTGCAAAGATAGAGGATGCAGAAGGTGTTAAAAACATTGATGAAATATTAGAAGAAGTGGAAGGGGTAATGGTTGCTAGAGGTGGATTAGGTGTGGAGCTGGGATTAGAAAAAGTTCCAATGGTTGAAAAACTATTAATAGAAAAATGTGTAGCACTTGGTAAACCAGTAATTACTGCGACTCAAATGTTAGAGTCTATGATTACTAATCCAAGACCAACTAGAGCAGAAGTAAATGATGTTGCAACGGCAGTATTAATGGGAA
Organism: Bacteroidota bacterium; assembly: GCA_034440515.1. GTDB lineage: Bacteria > Bacteroidota > Bacteroidia > CAILMK01 > CAILMK01 > JAWXCF01. The sequence continues at coordinate 3,962 of JAWXCF010000087.1, read as the reverse complement.
GTGACTCTGTAATGTTATCTGGTGAAAGTTCTGCAGGTAAATACCCAGTTGAAGCTGTAAAGGAACTAACAAAAATTTCTTTAGAGATTGAAAAGCACGTTACGCCATTGGTTATGACTACGCGAGCATCATCTTCAATAGAAGGAGACGCAATTACAAAGGCTGCTGCAGAAATGTGTATTAATATGGAATCTGATATTGATGTTGTAATTATTGCCTCTAGAACTGGATTAACTCCAAGATTATTAGGGAGACATAGAATTAAACAACCAATTTATGCATTCGTAAGTGAAGATATTTACTCAAGAAGGCTTGCACTAAGTAAAGGAGTAAACAGAGCTTATACTTATAAAAATACATTTAAAGAAAGAGATTTGGCTATTAAAGGTCTTGTAAATGAAAGTTTAAATCTAGGAATTGTTACCAATGATTCAAGAATATTATTTATAGGCAAAAGCCCTGTAGATGGAGGTACTTACTTCCCTAACTTATTTGAAGTAGTAAAAGTTTCTGAAGTTATTGCTTAAGAGTTTTACAATTTAGAAAGTTAAAAGGACGATTCGGTGAATCGTCCTTTCTTTTATTATACATTAGTTACCATAAAATGGCAACAAAGTTGTATATAGCAAATATATAGAGATGATGACAATGTATTTGTTGGTAAAGAGCCGCTAATAAAGCGGCTCTTTAAACTAATCTTTGAACTCGACACTGCTTCTGTAGACGAGTCCAACTCTTCCTTCCTCATCCATGACTTTAACCACATCTGCATCAAGGTTAAAACTGAAGTATTGTCTAATCACTTCAAGATTCTTTCTGGGTTTTACCCAGAAAATAATGTTTCCGTGTTTATCCATCACTTCAACCACGGTGCCTTTTGGAGCAGAGCAATACATATGATTAACTCCTTGAGAAAGAGTAGTCAAGTAATTATATCATGGATATATAGAAATTATAGTGCAGGATTTCTATATTTCATGAAGTTCAGTTGGGTGGTGAAGGACTATAGGTCCTCTTCGTTGTGTTCGACGGTTTCATTGTATTCGCTTTAGCTTTTAAGAGTCATTACTATATAGACACTTCGATCATTAAGGTCAATTATGCCACGGACTGCTGTTCCCTCGTCAATACTTCCGTCCTCAGCTTTGACAGTCTAGTACCTAGCCAAGTGTACATTTGTGACCTTTATAAACCTGGATGAATAGTAGCTTTCTGTTCCAGGTCTGAACCTCACACTTCGATAAAGCCTTGAACTTCTTCCGGCAGCTCTAAAGTTAGGTACATAGCATTTGCTGCTGAAAAATGGCAACGTTAATGTGTATATGTGTTAAGTACTAAAAGCTTTGCGAGGCTATAGAAAGTTAAACTAATATCTGTATTTTTCATTCTCTTTATCTTCTCCGTAAACGGTGTTAATTACCATTTCCTTTTCTTCTGGAAGCTCTGAGGCTCTAATTTCGTCCAATATTTCATCAGCTCTATTTTTTCTTTGCCCTCTTTTTTTAAGTACAAAGATTACAGCAAAACTAACAAATAAGAATGCAACACCTATAATAAAGGCTAATGCATCTGTTCTTAGATTACTAAATATTAAAGCTATAGTACAAACTATAACCATCATTGATGCTTCAATTAATGTAACGGTTTTTTTTGAGTAACCTGCATCCAATAACCTGTGGTGTAAATGATTCTTGTCACTTACTTGCAATATTTTCAATGGAGTTTTTAAGTAGTGAGGATTCGATTTAAATCTCATATAAACTACTATCATCCCATCTAATATGGGCATTGCCAGAATAATCATAGATGCAGTCCATTTAGTGCTTCCCAAAATTGCAAAAACTGCAAGTAAAAATCCATTTAGATAATCGCCAGAAGAACCGTACATAATTTTCCCTGGAGGATAGTTAAAAGGTAATACACCCAAAACTGCCCCTAAATGAATAGCAATAATCCCAGCCAATGCAACGTTTCCATTTGCTAAATTAATTAGCATTAATGTGAATAGAGCAATGCTTGTAACGGTACCGTTTAGTGCATCTACTCCTCCCACCCAATTAATCACATTTATTAAACCAACAATCCATAGTATTGTTAATATATCGGCGGGAAATATAAAATTATAAGTAAAATCTGCAAATCTAATAATTGTTGAGAAGGCATCAAAATTTAATTGGAGAGATAGAAAATTTATTGAAGTAATACTTATTCCCGAAGCCACAACTGCTCCGGCGGCTAATACTTGGCCGAGTAATTGAAGTTTACTGTTTAGCTCAAATTTATCATCTAAAAATCCAGTAATTCCAATAATAATAATTCCTAAAATAATTCCTTTACCCACCGATAGAAAATCTCTATTTGCTGCAATCGTAATTAATATAGCCGCAATAACAGCAAGTCCTCCTAGTTTTGGATAAACATATTCATGAATTCTAGTAGTTATACCCCTTTCACCTTTTGCTCTCAACCACGCCGGTAAGTCAACTGCACCAACTCGAATAGCTAATTTCCCCATAGATGGGGTTAAAAGAAACGCAATTACGAAGGCCATTAAAGCAAAGCCTAATACAATAGAAATATTATTTATTATGTAGGGATTAGTAAGCAAATCCATTTTAAGTGATTAACGAATAAATCTGCAGTGCAGCAATTATCATAAGTACATTAATAAATGTTATCACCCAAGACAATGTTAATGCTAATCTTCTATCGCTCTTAAATATTTTTATTATTAAATTTATTAAAATCCCCTCTGTCACTAAAAGGATTGTACCCATTATAAATACTGTTGACTTATCTGTCTGTTCCCACGATTTTTCTACATGATTATAGAATAATGGAATTTTCAAAGGTATTTTATCAAATTCAAAAACACCGCCTATAAACAATAGACTTATCACGAATATGACCGAAATTATATTAAAAGGTAGCGAAGGATTTTTCCATAGCATAGATATTTCAAGGATTTCCTGTCTTCTTTCAAAATACATTTTAAAAAATTCAAATCTTTGACTAAGTGTAAGTTTTCGTGGGGTAATTCCGAAATCTAACTGATCTAATTGAGGATCTAAAATCTTTACTTTCTTTTCAACTTTTAAAGGTTGTGGCATTTCGTCAGCCCTAACTGCGCTTTTAGGTAAAGCAGGTTCTGTTTGAAAATCGACAGGTTGTACTAATTGATCTAACTTTTCTGCTTCAATGGCACTAATTGCAGCTTCGAGCTTGGCTTTAGTATCAGCTTCCGTTCTAGCTTTATATTTTAGGAACTCATCTGAAGGCTTTGTTTGGATAATAACTTCTTTTACCATATCAGGATTATCAAGTTCGTACTTTGCCTGTTCAAGGGGTTTTATATATGCAAAAGAGGGACGTTCCAAAGGCTGATCTTTATGCTCTTTGGGTTCCTTAGTATCTTCTTCGTAAAACTGGTTTATAAGGGGTCGTTTGATCTTCATACTTGCTCCATTTTAACTTAAAAAGACCCAAATGTGATACAACCTTTGGATTCAATTTTCGATATTATAGCTGAATTTAGACCAAAGGTTTTACTTATAAGAAGTTGGCCTATTGGTATTTCTAAACTTACGTTTAAATGATATAAGACTTAGGTTTATTATTAACACTAACTTTAGTACAGGCTAAGTCTTTTAGCTATAAGAAATATGTCTTATTTGATTTGTTTGAGCTCGCGCTCAAAATGCTATAACCTTTAATTTCAGTCCTAGATTCTAATCTAAATTAAGGTTAAAGCTTTTACCCTAAGGAATAGGTCTATTGGTATTCCTAACTTTGCGCTTAGGTGGTATAATCTTATTTAGTTTAAGGCTGAACTTTAATGTGTTTCAGCTTTTTTTATATTATTTTAGCTTTAGCTAAGTAATACAAAAGGGGTAATTCATATAAATAAAAGACTTAGCTAGAGACTTAGTAAATGTATATAATATTTCTAAGTCTTATACAAT
>JAWXCF010000086.1:0-8416 GCA_034440515.1 Bacteroidota bacterium | reverse complement strand
CACTACCACGCCCTACACCATACCTTAATTGACTGCAACAGCATACTAAACGCCTTACACAACAATACCCCCAGCGACTTTATAGCACAAGACATTCGCTACGCACTTCACCACCTAGGCAGTATTACTGGCCACATTGCTACCGACGACTTACTCTCCTCCATTTTCAGCAGCTTCTGCATCGGGAAATAGTGGGGTAAGTGGCGAGGAAATAAAATGCTAAGGATTAGATTTATGGTAGGAGGGAACTTGGAAAAAGTTGAAGACTCAATTAGAAATTTATGTAAGGTGAAGATTAAATAAAAAATAACCCTCGAATCTAACTAAAATATAGCGCACCAATAAAAAAATGGAACAAGAAGTAAGATGGCATCAACGATTTTCTAATTGCAAAAAAGCACTTTATAAATTAGAACAAGCTGTTGAATATATTAATCGTGATAATGAAGAAGAGTTAGAGTCAGATGAAATGGGTAATGTATTAGATGATATCATTAAAGAAAGCTTTAAATATACCTCGCTTCATCAACTAGTCACATATCCAAAGACCATAGGCACTAAACTTTGGATTGATATGCCAGTTACTCGTGAAAATCTGCTTATTGCTAAGCCCTGCTTGTGACTGTAGTGGTTTGGTAACTATGTTGTTTACTCGAATGGCCTTGTGGATATTAGTCTCAGGAAGTACAGCAGTGATGTGTCCACTGCGTTTGGTATCTAGGCGTTTGGCGACAATAATGCCAACTTTCCCTTGGTTCACTAGTAGTTGTAGTTCATTCTCACTACTTATTTTAGTCCAGCCATATTGCGCAGCATAAGTCTCAAACCAATTATAGAGGCTGTTGGCGTTTAGTTCTAATACCGATTTTCCGTATTCTATTGGAACTTGTTGACCTTGCATCAAATTTACAATAGCAAGCTTTGTCCACCATATTCTGGGTATGTACACACCACTTAAATAGGTGAAATCGCAAGCATATATGTTGCAATAGGTTTTGCCACCAGCAGGTTGATAACGTATAGAGCTCTCTACTTCTAAATAGTTTAGTATGCTATACAAAGCATTAATCTTTGCTTGAACTGTACCATCTCTTTGCCTTTTAGGCATATTGAACTCTGCCAGTGGGTATGCAGGGTAGCTTTTACTGCCACGAGAGCCATATCGCTTTACATCGGTATCTAAATGTACTTTAGGGATGCTACGATGAATCTTTACTTCAGTTAAATATTTAAATCGGCAGTAACCAGTTTCTGTCTTTTCATTTATAGGAATAATCACTTTTAGCCAATCGCCAACAGGCTCCAACTCTGACCGTATTGTACTGCCTTTAAGTATTGTAGTAATTATGTTATCCGGAAGTATAGCCGCAGTACTTCTTATATTTAAATTGACTCTGGTAGTATAATTTTTCATTGTGGTTTGTTTAAATCGTCATAACTAAAGGAATCCTTAGCTATGATTTAGGTTTGTTTACATCTAATCTTAAATACATTAGAAAGGTTTAACAATACTAAATCAACTTAACTATGTTCTTGGGCATTCTCTCCCAAATCATCATTTAGTTCAGTCTGCAGAGGATTAATTGGTTTTGAGGCTGATGTATTGTTATCTGTTGTAACTTGAGGTTTATCGGGTACTACAGGTGAGGTGTTACTTGGTGGATTAGGTTTATCTTTTGTAGTTGTTCCTGAATTAAAAAATGTCTCAAAAGTAGATGCTAGCCTTTTTGCTACAATCTCTGAAAAGAACCCAGCTAAAAAAGCAATTGCTAAAATTCCGTAAGGATTAATTGGGGAACTTCTTTCAGCCTTAATGTCCTCCTCTTTAATCTCTGATGCTGCAGAGTCAGCTTTTAACTCCTTTTGTATAATTTTAACTGTAGAATCTTCTATTTCATTACTTTCTTTTAATGATTCTAATTTTGCATTAGTTTTCTGTTGAGAGAAGTGAACTACTTGGTTTGGCAAATTAAATCCTAAAAAGCCTCCTCTCAATACAACATATAGAATTAGTGCCATAATGATACCTTGAAAAGGTCTATACAAATACCAGATAGACCAAGAGGTACTAAAATTCCTATTAGCCATATGTACACTAAATGATCTAATCACGTGAATCATAGATCCTATCCCTCCCCCTACCAATACTAACAAAAGAATTTGTTGCTCTTGAAAAAAAGTATGCTCTTGTCCAAATAAGTTGAATATTTGATTTGTTCTTGCTGAGTCGGGCCACAATGCAAATAATACGTGCAACAATGCTAATGTACTTGCTACGAAATATATAGTGAATGCTATCTTCTCTATTAAGTGATGGTTTACTTTAGCATCAGTAGGCATTGGGTTTAGTTAGTTTAACAGTTTGTAAAGTGTAAATGTAAAGTATTAATGCAAATAATATTTTATTACAGGATTGAATTGTATGAAAAGGCATTTATTTTTCATAAATGGCAATAACATAAGCTATATATGTGTTTAAATCCAATAAATCCGGCATATATAAAAATCAACGCATTCGATGTTGCATTTTCTTTTTAATAATAAGCAGTTTTTCTCTGTTTGCTCAAAAGGGTAGTTGTAAAAAAGGAATCATTTACAAAGGCGAAGCACCCTATGCTAAAATGGAAGCTTCTGGTGGATCGGGCAGCATAGTTAGTGTGCAAAACCAAAATGGGAAAAAGGTTTTATTATTGACACCTGATCCTGATTTAAAATTTTCTTTATTGCTACCTTTATGGGCGAGTATGTAGTTTCCCAGGTGGGCTTGGATTTAAAAATTTTTTTGGCTAAAGATATTGTATCTTATAATTTAATAGTAGATGGCAATATCAACCCGGATGGTGAAAAAATACAAAGCAATTATGGATAGGTTCAACGAATACTACTATGTCAAAAGGTTGGGGGTAGATGATGCGATTGATAAGGTTCTAAAGACTTTTTTATCTCTACACAAACAGTTAGTAGGATTATAGCAATTCAGGAGAAGAAATAGGCCTAACATAGAAGATATTGTAATTAATCTCTGGCTTATTGCCTTATACAGGTCTTTAAACATTATTTAAAAGTGTTTAAAATTTGCGTTTCTATTCTTGTAATTAACTTATCACTCAGCTGAATGCTCTCGCCTATGAACTGCCTTTTGGCATTGTTATTTTCATCGAATCCCCTTTTATCAGGGCCAACCATTTCCACTTCTTATCCCCGGAATTATAGAATTGAGCTTAAGCCCATTTCCTAAATTTTTTAGTAAGCTTAATGGTAAGTATATTACTACTGTTATGGATGTCAGCATACTTAGCAGCGGGGCCAATCACTGCAAGTCTGAATCCATTTGGCATAATCTCTTTGGCAATACCATTTCTCAGTTGTCCAGTTATTGTCAAAATGGAGATTCCTGCATCACTTGCAAATTTGGTACTTCGAACCGGCTATGCTTCAAGTCCACTGTTACCCTGCCAACCCTGTTGATCAAAGTTGTCTATCGTAAAGTTATAAGCATCATTTGCCAGTAGCTTATTTAGCTTAGTCGGCTCCAGGTTGCTCTGCAATCTGGAGCCGACTTTTCTTTTGCCAGCAATATTGCAATGATATCCATTTTGCTTATCTTTATTTTGGCGTTAAACTTCCGCTTGGGGCTGACACCCCGTACCACCGTCAAGGTAGCTATTAAAGTTACCCTTTTTTATTTCATCTACATTAATTATATATTTATATATGGTTTTCAATTATAATTATGAAATTAAAATTTATTGATTTAGGTGTTAATTTAGAATGAAAGATTAACGTACGTATTAATGAACTCCTATTGTAGTGAAGTAATCTACCCATTTATCCTAGCTAACTGGGTTTTGAAACATTCCGTGTATAAATACGATTTCTTTGTTATTCATCTGATTATTCATTAGTTGTTAAATTGTGAATATTGGTCAGATATACAGACACGTAAAATTTGCTATTATTTATTTATCAAAAGTTTCACCAAAATTAATAGTTAGTAGAATCAAGGCTTAGTAAAGTAGTTTAAGGCAGCAGATTTTCCTAATTTTAGTTGCAAATAACTTAATGATTAACTAATGTTATGAAATCTTATTACTTCATACATTTGCCAAATGATTAAAAAATTAGCTTTGGCAGTTATCAAGCTTTTTCCAAGAAATAAAGCGGTTTATGATATTTTAAAAACACTTGATTTACCAAAGTCAATTACTGATAAATTACCGGTAAATGGAAAATACTCTGTTAAAATTGGCGTTAATCAAGTTAAATTTTTGAGTTCTGGTGCAACTCACGATAATCGTCTTTATTGGAGAGGTCTAGATTCTAGAGAAGGTTTTACAAATAAAATTTGATTAAGTTTGGCTAAAGATGCAAAAACAATTATCGACGTTGGAGCTAATATGGGAATATTTAGCATAATTGCAAAAGGTTTAAATCCAACGGCTAAAGTTTTAGCATTTGAACCTTTACCGAAGACATTTGAAATTTTAAAAAATAACATTGCAATCAATGATTTTGATATTAATGCTTTTCAAGTTGCTTTGTCAGATCACGACGGAGTAGGAGAATTTGTCTTTGACGAAAATAATGACCAAACACCATCTCTTAACAATAAAAGAGATGAAAGCTATAAACGTATTAGCATAAAAATTAACAAATTAGATTCAATAGCTAAAGAATTCCAAATCACCACAGTAGATTTAATAAAAATAGATGTAGAAGGCTTTGAAGCACAAGTATTAAAAGGAATGATGGAATTATTACATAACTCTCCAGATATTGTTATGATTCTAGAGGTGTTAGAAAACAAAAATGGTGCAGATATAGAAGAAGCACTTAAAGATTATAACTTTAAATATTTTTACATCGACGAAAAAACCGGCTTAAAACCTAGTGAAAACATAATCAGGCATTCTGGTAGCAGAAATTACCTTATTTGTAACCCTGAAATGGCAAAAAAAGTTATGAGCATTGTCAATTAATAAATTACATTAAATCTATCAGACATAGTAAAGGGTAGAAATAGCTTATCTACCCTTTATATTTTAATTCAACCCTTACAACGTAACTCCAACTCCTAAGTTCAAAGTTCTTCCTTCGCCTGGAATTAGGCCAGGACCAGGATAACCACCAGCTCTCCTTGTAGCATATTTACTATCAGTCAAGTTATTTATGCTAAACCTAACATTATAGTTTTTCATAAACTTGTATTCCATCGATAAATCATAAACTTGATAACCATCTATTTTGCCGATAGTAGCTGTTGAATTTGGTGTTTCTGTATTGGTAGCATCGGTAAATACTTCGCTAGAAATACGAGTTTGGAAAGTTGTAGAAAATCCTTTGTAGGCGTAAGTAAGACCTATGTTATGAATTTGGTTTGGAGCATATTCTACTCTCTTATTCTTCAAGTTAGACTCAGAAATTACAATATTAGGTGTAGAGCCAGAAATGGTAGTTGTCTTAAATTCTTTATACTCTGCATTAATAAAGGCTAGTGATGCAAATAAGCTCAAATTACCTACTTTCTTATTTACTTGCAATGCCTTAGTAATATTCAAGTCAATGTATGCTTCAATACCTTGATTTGCTGATTTTCCTAAGTTTGTTCTGTATTGATACGTTGCTTTAGTCGGGTCATTATCTAAAAATTGTCTAATTGTACCAATTCTATTGTTGTACTGAATGTAGAAAGCACTTACATCAAAGTCTACAAAGTCAAATAATGAACCTCTGTAACCAAAATCTGCATTAAAACCGTTGGCATCTTTTAGGTTTTCGTCAATAACATCAGTTGTTGCAGGTGGAGTTAAATCTGAAAATAAAACAGGGCGATATGCTTGTGAAATGTTAGCATATAAATTTGTGGTTTTGAATTTATACTCCAATCCAATACCAGCTAAAAGCAAACTCCTTTTTGTGCTTTTTGGCGTAACATTTACTTCTGTTGCTCCGTTGGTAGTTAATCGACCTTTTATGTCTGAAGCTATATTTTCATAACGAACACCTGGCGTTACACTAAAATTGTTGCCTATTTTAAATTGATTTTCTGCAAATAAAGCAATATTGCTAGTTTTAAATTCTAATTCTGCTGGAAATTTTTCTGTCAATAAGTTTGTGTTATAATCAAATCCTGCGTCTCCCTTACCTCTTTGTTTTCTAGTAGTATTTGCTTGATAAACTCTACCACCAAATGCTAAATTACTTTTTTGCTTAAACAGATTGTATGAATAAACTCCCCTCAATTCAGAACCAATATTTTTATAAAAGTCTCTATCTATTTGTCGATTTTTAAAGTCGTTTAAAGTGGTATCATACGTGTCAGTTATATTTGGAGTTGCATTTAAACCAATACTATTTCTTTCACCAATTAATCCAAATACTTTTACATTAAACGTTAATTTTTCATTGTATTTAGTATCGAAATTTATAGCACCGACATTCCAAGGGGTACTAAACCAATTGCGTTGTCTAACAGACTGACGATGATTTTCTTTAAACTGATTGTCTGTAAGTCCTCCAGATTGCTGAATTTCATAATCCATATTGCTGATCTCTGCCGATAAACTAGATTTCTCATTAATCTTATATTGCAAATAACCGTGGGTATTTCTTACTTCGTACTGCCCGTTTTGTCTCCAACCATCCCCTTTTCTGTAATGATTATAAACAGAATAATTCCATTTTTTTGTATTCCCTCTTATGGCATTATATGAACTAAGCATTCCGTAACTACCTATCGTATTTTGAGTTTGAAATGTAAAGGGCTTGTTACCAGTATCTTTCTTTAGTACATAATTCAATAATCCACCAAATTGAGAACCAAATTGTAAGGATGCTCCACCTCTTACTATCTCAATCTTATCTACAGCTTCCATAGGTGGGTTGTAGTATGCTTCTGGATAACCAAAAATATCGCTTGATATGTCATATCCATTTTGACGGGTATTAAACTCCCAACTCCGATTTGGATTCAAGCCCCTAATACCTACTGACACCTGAGTACCAGAACCATCATTTTCCCAAATACTTACACCAGGAACTCTAGAAAATAACTGTCGTGGATTATTTGTAGTAAGATTCGCATCAATAGTAGATAGCTTAATGACTTCATTCTTTTTTCCAGAAAATAGGTACACTCCTTCAACTTCTTTTAACCTTTCTGGGACTGCTCTTTTTCCTATTACAATTACCTCTTTAAGCTTTTGAACTTTTGTAGTGTCTTGAGCTTGTGTAAGGTTAATACCGCCAATAAATATGGCTAATCCCAACAACGTAAATTTAAGATTCATTACTCTATTCTTATTTGGTCTAATTATAAATAATGATGCAAAAGTAAGTATTCACTCACAATGAAGTTAAGAAAAAATTTAAATTTTTTTAAATAAATGGAAATAGCCTTACACCCGAAATTAGGCATAATTCCAAAATAAGCTTTAGGCAACTCTCGTTGATATTACACAGTGATTTAATAACCAAAAGTATTGGCTACCTCATAAATCTAATAAAAATCTGCCTTATAATTTAAATACTAGGCTGGTTCTTTCTCTAATGCGTTTGAATCGCTTACCTCCTCCAAATTACCCTTTCTTTTAGTTGATTTTGGTTCAAACAGCAGTATCCAAGCTTCGTCCTCAGCTACAGGTTTGTGTTCTACACCTTTAGGAACTACTATAAATTCATCCTCATTCACAACAACAATTTTATCTCTAAACGCCATTTTTAATTGTCCCTTTATTACCAAAAACAATTCGTCCTCATTCTCGTGGTGATGCCATAAAAATTCGCCGAACATTTTGACCAACTTTACATTTTGGTCATTCAATTCTGCAATAATATCAGGTTGCCAAAAATCTGATAGCAATGAAAATTTTTCTGAAAGATTTACTTTAATCATTAGTAGTAGCTTTTACTATATTTACTCAACACTTATATTGAATTTCTAAAACTATAATATTTGTTTTTTTCAACTTCTTTATTCTGAAATAATCAATTGTAGCAACAATCAAACCCAGAATTAAGAGTAATATAACTTTACATCAGTAGCGTTACATAAATGTCATATCCCCCTATAGTAGACACTAAGGTATATTTTTAATTTATATTATAATATAATTGAAGTTAATTTTTTTCAACTTAATTTGACTTTATGATAACTTGTTAATTGCAATTAATAATATTTATTGCAAGTAATATTACCATACTAAAATTTAACTTATTATATATCAGCTATGTGCATCAATTACCTAAATGGTAAATTATCGGTGACTATTAAAAATACTTAATATTCATTTAGTCTTTTTTTATAAAATTTATATTTGGGTTTTTCACTGCAAGTTGACAAATCTGCACATTGAAGGTAATCTTTAATCTAAACCAAATTTGATTTATATGTAATACTTAGTTTAATATATTGGAT
>JAWXCF010000085.1:0-42057 GCA_034440515.1 Bacteroidota bacterium | reverse complement strand
TTCCAGGATAATGCTTCTAAATATTTTAGCATTAACTATGGTTTTTTATATTCATAGAATCCAATACCCGTTTTTTGTCCGTGATGACCTGCTTCAACTTTTTGTTGTTGAATTCTGCTGGGTCTAAATTTTGAATCAAAGTTAAATTGCTGCCAAATACTCGTAGTGACATCATAGTTAGTATTTACACCGATTAAGTCCATCAATTTGAAAGCACCCATTTTGAAACCTGCATTTTCAAGAAGTTGATCTACGATTTCAACATTGGCTACGTTTTCTTCTAGTGTTTTAAGGCTTTCTACATAGTAGTGTCTTGCTACTCTATTTACTATGAATCCGGGTGCATCTTTAGCCATTACTGGCGACTTTCCCATTTTCAAAGCCAAATCATACAGGGTTTGTACTACGGAATTGTCTGTGACAACACCTTTTATAATTTCTACCAGTTTCATAACGTGGGCTGGATTAAAAAAGTGAATACCTGCAACACGTTCAGGATTATATACACCCGCTGCTATTTGGGTGATAGGAATACTGCTTGTATTACTAGCTAAAATGGTCTTTTCGCTATTAATTCTTGCTATTTTAGAGAAAACATCTCTTTTTATTTTTAGGCTCTCAACTATTGCTTCTATTACTAAGTCAGCATTAGCATCTACTAAGTCGTTGCTGGTTTCTATTTTAGACAAGGCTGAATTCATTTCTTCCAGTGAAAGCTTTCCCCTATCTACTCCACCCTGTAAATTTAAAGTAATAGTATTCAAGGCTTTACTTAAATTTTCTTCATTTACATCTAACAACATAGTATTATAACCCGCCATTGCGCTTAATTGAGTTATACCCAAACCCATAGTACCAGCACCAACTATGGCAATTTTCTTAATTTGTTCTATTGAATAGTTCATAATTTATAGTTGATTAGCAAATTGTTTCAAAAATCGAATATCATTCTCATATAATACTCTTATATCTGATAATCCATATTTTAACATAGCTACCCGCTCTACCCCTATGCCAAATGCATAGCCAGAATAAACAGTTGAATCTATACCACAATTTTCTAATACAGCTGGGTCTAACATACCACAACCAAATATTTCCAACCATTTCTCATTGCCATCTTTGTCTTTAAGCATAATGTCCATTTCAGCAGATGGTTCTGTGAATGGGAAAAATGATGCTCTAAATTTCATTTTAACATCTGGATCAAACATTTCATAAACAAATTGGTAAAGGCACTGCTTCAAGTCTGCAAAACTGACACCCTCCCCAACATATAAACCCTCTACCTGATGAAATACAGGACTATGTGTAGCATCATTGTCACGTCTAAATACCCTTCCTGGACTTATAATCCTGATAGGTGGTTTTTGACTTTGCATCATTTTAATCTGGACACTACTCGTGTGCGTTCTAAGTAAAAAATCCGGGTCTTTACTTAGAAAGAATGTATCCTGCATATCTCTAGCCGGATGATTAGCTGGCATATTCAAAGCAGTGAAATTATGCCAATCATCAACAATTTCAGCACCCATTGCTATGTTAAAGCCCTGATGGTTGAATATATTCACCATCTTGTTCATAGTCAAAGTTATTGGGTGAAGACTACCTTGCTTAATATCACGTACAGGTAAACTAATGTCGTAATCAATATTATATGTATTACTGATAGCAAAATTTTCTTTTGCAGCTATCAATTTAACCTCTGCTAAATTTCTCAACTCATTAAGTTGGGCACCCAATAGCTTGCGATTTTCCGGTACGGCATCTTTTAACAAATTAAACAATTGAGTAATAGTACCCTTCTTACTTAAAAAATTTATTCTAAAATCTTCAGCTTCGGCATCATTTTTGATGTTAAAATTTGCAACATCTTCAGAAATCTTTTCTATATTCTCTGTAGCATTCATTCAATTATATCATTTAAAGTTATATTTGCACCTAGATTAAGTAGTTTTATTGGTCAAATGCACAATTCTTTATAATTATATTTGAGCTATTTGAACTAAACTAATTAGTACTGGGTTAAAGGCAATAAGCTAGTGTTGCTACAAAAGAATTAAAACTAATCTACAACACAAATTAATATACATAAAATATTTACACATAAATGAGGCAGCTCAAAATTAATAAGCAATTTACCAATAGAGAAAACAAGTCTCTAGACAAGTATCTGAACGAAATAAGCAAGGTTGAAATGATTAGCCCTAGTGAAGAGGTTGACCTAGCTAAGAGGATTAAAAATGGTGATCAGGTGGCTTTAGAAAAATTGGTTAATGCTAACCTTCGTTTCGTAGTATCAGTTGCGAAACAATACCAAAACCAAGGTTTAACACTAGGTGACCTAATTAATGAGGGTAACTTAGGTTTGATTAAGGCGGCACAAAGATTTGATGAGACTCGTGGTTTCAAATTCATTTCATATGCAGTATGGTGGATTCGTCAATCTATATTACAAGCGTTGGCTGATCAAAGCCGTTTGGTAAGATTACCACTGAACAAAGTTGGTTCACTTAGTAAAATTGGTTCTGCTGCTGCACAACTAGAACAAAAATATGAGCGTGAGGCAACTACAGCAGAAATTGCTGAATTGCTGCAACTACCTACAGAAGAAGTAGAGACAACTCTTAGCACAAGTGGTCGTCACTTATCAATTGATGCACCTATTAGTGACGATGAGGATACTACTCTATTAACGCTACTAAGCAATACACAAGAGCCTAACCCTGATAAATCACTACTACACGAGTCTCTACAACGTGAGATTTCTAGAGTGATGTCAATACTTAGCGAGAAAGAAAAGGAAATCCTAAACCTCTATTTTGGTTTAGAGAGCAACATTCCACATAGTTATGAGGATATCAGCGATAAAGTAAACTTGACTCGCGAACGTGTAAGACAGATAAAAGAAAAAGCATTAAGAAAACTTAGAAAATCATCTAAGTCGACTTTACTTAAAGCCTACTTAGGTTAATTTATACCTACTTTATAGCTATTACCGAGATTTCGACTTTTGCACTTCTCGGTAATAAGCTTATTTGTACCGTTTCTCTGGCTGGAAAATTTCCTTTGAAGTAAGACCCGTAAATCTTATTCACCAACTCAAAATCATCTATATCATATAGGTAGATGGTGGACTTTACAACATTTTCCATACTAGTACCACAATCTTCTAGTAGGGTCTTCAAATTCTTCATTACTTGCTTTATTTCAGAATCAATATCTTGGTTTTGCATAATCCCTTCTTTGTTTAATGCTATCTGACCGCTGGTATAGATTACATCATTCACTATTACTGCGTGACTGTAGGGACCTATCGCAGCAGCTATATTTTCTGAATTAAAATGTACTTTATTCATATTATTTTCCTAATTGTCTAATTGATTTTAGTAATATCCTTATATCTTTTGATTTGCTATAGTGCTTTGCATAAAGGAAATTTAATTTCTCGGCATATTCTTCGCTTCTAATCGCCCTATTTACCTCATTTAATGTTGTTAACACCCCAGGTAATAGTTGTGGTAATTTGTCAAAACTGGTAGATTTATGATATGACACCCAAGTTTTTTGCTTACTCATTACAGACATTATATTTTGAAATATTTTAGGACCCGATATAAAGGTTAGAATTGGAGATAACAATAATATTCCTAATGAGAATAATATATCTAATGAACGTTTCGATTTTTTGACTTCAGGACTTGCCAATTCAAATTTTTCTTCTAGCAGATAGTAGTCTCCAGGTTCATTTTTACTATTACTACCTATTATAAAGTCACTACCACTAGGTACTATTTTAAAGTCAATAGGCAAATAGTTTAGCCTTTTTATTAATAATATTATTTCTATGTAGCTGAGATTTTCTGCAGAAAAAATCAAATCACTGCAAGCATAGGCTTTAATAATAGATTCAATATTAGACAATTTGCCTAAATAATTTATTGAGCTATTGTCAGAATTAGCCACAAAACCAATTACCTGCAATTCATTACGCACATTAGATAGTAGTGCATTAATTCTATCAAACTCAAAGTTATCAGCTACTATAATTATTTTTTTCAACTTAGCTTCTGCTCCTGAAATTATTTTAAACTTAGTTAGGTTT
Organism: Bacteroidota bacterium; assembly: GCA_034440515.1. Classification (GTDB taxonomy): domain Bacteria; phylum Bacteroidota; class Bacteroidia; order CAILMK01; family CAILMK01; genus JAWXCF01. Next base: position 37,952 of record JAWXCF010000085.1, on the reverse strand, counting down.
ACAGCTATTCTCCAACAATATGCCTGAACCAAGCTAATCAAACTACCTGCTGCAATTATGGCTCGAGAGTATCGGTAACTTTCATCTAAAAAAGCGTAAACTAAGCTATTAATTACAAGCCCTACCAAAACTCCAAACACAATGTGATAAAGCTTAAATGGGGACTTATAATTACGTGTTAATGCAAATGAGATAATCCAAACTAGAACATAAATTGGTAAAAATATACTGAATAACTCACTTGGATACTTTCCCCCTTCTACATATTTTATGGTAGTCTCCCAATATTTAATAAATAAGTACATTAAACCGTAAATTAGGAAGAACTCTATAATAGGTAGAAATATCAGTTTAATTAGTTTGAATAAACCTGATAGACTGGCCTTAGACCAAATGGCAATGTTAATCAGTACTTGATATGCAACCCCAGAACTACCTCGCAAGTGCTTCTTGGCAAAAATTGCCATAGCCTTGTAAAAAATGTAAACATAGTTAAGACTACCCTTTTTTGTACTCTCCCCCTTATAGTGGATAACTTCAGGTGAAGGTAAATAGTAGTTTTGGTAACCAGCCTTAGTTAAACAGTAACTAAGGTCTATATCCTCCCCATACATAAAATAATCTTCATCTAAATTGCCAATTTTTGCAAGGCTTTCAAGTCTAGCTAATACAAATGCACCAGCCAGAACATCTATCTTTTGTATATCATTTTGGTCTAAATTTCCCAAATAGTACTTATTGAAATATCCTGATTTTGAAAATAAGGCGTTAATTCCTGTAATTTTATAAAGTGCAGCTATTGGCGATGGAAATCCTCTTTTACTTTCTGGAAGATATTTTCCCCTTCCCTCTAACATTTTCACGCCAATACCCCCTGCATTGGGGTGTTCATCTGCAAATGTCAATACCTCAATTAAGCAGTTTTCCGGAATAACTGTGTCAGGATTCAACAGCAATATATATTCAGCTTTTGTAAGAACTATGGCTTGATTATTAGCCTTACTAAATCCAGCATTAAACTTATTTTCAATCAATAGTACGGATGGGTACATTTTTTTAATCATATCACAGCTACCGTCTTCACTATGATTATCTACGACCCACACCTCAACCGATAAGGGTCCAAATTTTACATCACATACTGTTATCGCCTTGTAAACAGACTGAAGACACAACTCCAAAAAGTACTGGACATTGTAGTTCACAATAATTATAGCGAGTTTACTTTGCATTTTTGCTTTTAGCCAAGTTTATAGGGTACTCTTCCTATGATACTTCGCCCCAAAGTTATCTCATCTGCATATTCTAATTCACCTCCTACTGCTATTCCCTTGCTAAGAGTTGTGATATTAACTGGGTAAACAGCTAATTTTTTCGATAAGTAAAATGCAGTTGTATCGCCATCCATATTGCTGTTTAGAGCTAAAATTACTTCACCTTCAGTCCAAGTGGAGACAGTTTCAAGTAATTGGTCTATAAATAGATGATCTGGACCAATACCTTGAATTGGAGAAATTAAGGTCCCTAATACATTATATCTGCCTTTAAATTGATTGGTATTTTCTATGCTTATTACATCTCTCATATCCTCTACCACACAAATTAACTCATCTATGCGGCTTTTATCTGAGCAAATGTGGCATAGTTCGGTATCAGATACATTGTTACATTGTTTACATTTAATTAGCTGTTCAGGCAACACTCTTAGGCTTTCAGCCAAAGCTTTTATGTCAGCAGCTTCCCATCTTATTATTTGCATTACTAATCTCAATGCAGTCTTTCGCCCAATTCCAGGCAATTTTGCCATTTGCTCTACAGCATTCTCTATCAGTTTAGAAGAATATTCCATTTAAGTCTAAATATGAATTGAAATGAGCAAATTGTTTTAAACCTTACTTTTGTTACCCCTTTATATTACAGTTCAAATAAATGAAAGCAGCAGGTGGAACTCAGTTCAGTTGGATAGTTGCCTTGGTAATAATAGTATATTTTGGAATATTATTCCTAATTGGCTGGTTAACTTCTAGAAAAAATAAAGATAACCACAGTTTTTTTACCGCTAATAAATCTAGCAAATGGTATGTTGTGGCTTTTGGTATGATAGGTACTTCCATTTCAGGTATTACTTTTATATCTATACCAGGTCAGGTAAACAATATAGCCTTTAGCTATTTTCAAGTAGTTTTAGGTTATCTGGTTGGGTATATGTTTATTATTTTGGTATTGCTACCACTTTACTACCGATTGAATCTTGTCAGTATTTACAGCTATTTAGAATCTCGATTTGGTAAATTTAGTTATAAAACAGGTGCCTTTTATTTTTTAGCTAGTCGCACACTTGGCTCAGCAGTAAGACTTATGCTTGCGACTATGGTATTTCAAATATTTTTATTTGATGCCATTGGACTACCCTATATCTATTCTGTCACTATTATTATGTTGCTAATATTATTATATAGTATTCGAGGGGGAGTAAAGACAATCATCTGGACAGATAATTTGCAGACACTTTTCTTGGTTCTGGCATTAATTCTAACCCTAGCCTACTTATTAGGTAATTTAAAACTTGATTTGGTTTCCTATGCATCACAAATCATTCAAACGGATAAAGGGAAAATATTCTTCTTAGCCGATCCGCTAAGCAAGACTTTCTTTTGGAAGCAATTTTTAGGAGGTGTCTTTATTACTATTGCTATGACAGGAATGGATCAAGACTTGATGCAGAAAAACCTTACTGTACGTACGCTTAGGGAATCGCAAAAGAATATGTTTATTTTCAGTTTGGTTCTGGTAGCAGTTAATGCTTTGTTTCTCCTATTAGGAAGCCTATTATTCCTTTATTGCCAGAAAAATGGAATAGCAATTCCAAACAGTACCGACTATCTATTTCCGAAAGTAGCAATGAACTACCTCCCCCTTACTTTCAGCCTTATATTTCTTATCGGATTAACAGCTGCCACTTTTGCCAGTACAGATTCAGCTATGACTGCATTAGTTACTAGTTTCTGCGTAGATATATTGGGTTTTAATAAAAGGGAAATAAAGAACAGTATCAGAATTAGGTATATAGTCCACTCTGGTGTATGTGTGGTAATAGTACTTTTAGCTTGGCTATTATATACTTTTAACGACAAGGACACAATTGATAAGCTAATGAAAATAGCTGGCTATACATATGGACCACTTGTAGCATTGTTTCTATTAGGCATTTATTCCAAGCGCAAATTAGTTGACAAATGGGTACCTATTATCTGCCTAATTAGTCCAGGGTTTATGTACATAATTGAACTAAATATCGACAAAATAATTTCAGGTTATAAGTTTGGCTATGAGGTTATTATATTTAACGTTGCCATTAGCATTATATTACTTTTAGCCATCAGTAAACCCTGTTCTTCTAAAATTAATTTAGGATAATATTGCTAAATAATTGTGAATAACTTGTATATAATTATATTTATTTGGGAATTACTTAATTACCAAACAGCGCTGCTGAAAGAAAGAAATTAACAATACCTAAATAATTAATGATTTACTTTGCACCTGTAACACCAACTATCATATACAGTTATGCATTTATCTATTCACAGTTTGAAAAAAAGCAAGAGTTTGTTGTTTTTTTACTTGCTATTTACAATTTCTAGTGGTGTTTCGGCTACTGGATTAACAGATTTTAAAAAGAAACCTTCTGCAAAAAGCAAAAAATCAACAACTAAAGCTGAAAGTACAGGAAGTGACAATGCTATGTACACTAATAAGAAAACTGCTTGGTCAGTTGGAGCTCAAGTTGGATTGCCAAAATTAGCAGGTGATATTCCAAGTAATTTATTTAGCCTTGGGTATGGTGCTTATGTACAGAAAGCTCTGGGATATAGTTTGGCCATCAGGGCCAATGGTGTAAATGGTTGGGTTAGTGGTCAGAACTGGAAAGTTAATCCTACTGAATCTATTAATAATAATGCAGGTTTAAACGGGAAAATTAATAACAATATAAAGTACAATTCACCTGGCACTAAAACTTATGTCAATTACAGGACTAGTTTTACTAAAGTTACTATAGATGTAATATTGAATTTAGGTAACATTAACTTCAGAAGTCAAAGTAATAAAATTGGGATGTATGTATTTGCTGGTGCAGGTGGACTTATTTTTAATAATAAACAAGATCAATTAGATGGTAGTGGTAATATGTACAACTATAATTTAATTACAGGAGATACAAAAAAAGATGTGCTAAAAGAATTAAAAGCCCTAAGAGATGGAAAATTTGAAAGTGAAGGAGATAGGAACGAAGGCGACATAGGCAAAACTTTAATGCAATCTGTTGTAAATGGAGGTGTAGGAGCAATATATAAATTAACTGATAGAATTAGCTTATCTGCTGAAGCTCAATATACATTAACAGGTACAGACTTAATGGATAATCAAAGGTGGTATGGTAGCAGTGTTCCTAGTAGTAATGGTGATGCTTTTCTTTATGTTTCTATAGGTGCTAATTACAGATTTGGCAGTGTCGAAAATGTTTACTGGTTTAGTAACCCATTAGAGCTTCCGTATAAAAATATAGAGGAAAGTAAAAAGAAACTTGAAAAAGTAGATGATCTAGATAAAAAAGTGAACGAAATGCAAGCTAAAAACGACGAAGTCGCTGCTAAAGTAGATTCACTTACTGCAGATGAAGACAATGACGGTGTAAGTGATTATTTTGACAAAGAAATTGCCTCTCCTAATGGCTCTATTGTAAATGGAGCTGGACAAACTATTTTTTATAAAGACGAGAATGGCAATATGCTATTTGTTGATCCGAATGCCCCAGATGAAAGCCAAGACCTTGCACTAAATAAAGGTAACAATGGTACAAACAATGGTACTAACAATGGTAATAACAATGGTAATAATGGGACTAATAATGGTAGAAATGGAGGAGACAATAATGGCGGCAATGCTACTAATTTCTACAATGACAATGGACGCGATGCCAACAACAATGGCAATGGCAAAAAAACAAAGAAACGTTTTAATGCAACCAAGACTAAAGGTCGTGCGACAATATTAGCATCTGACGGTAAAGGTGGATACCAAGCAGCATCTAGAAATAATGGTGGTAATAATAATGGTAGTAATATGGGTACAGAAAGCGAAATTGGTTTCTTACCTGCTATATTCTTTGTAACCAATAGTTCTCATATTGACTATAAGTATTACCCTCAATTATATGAGTTGGGTAGAGCACTTGAGGCAAATCCAAATATGAAATTAAAAGTAATCGGATTTACAGATTTCAAAGGTTCTGAAATGTATAATAAAACATTAAGTGAGAAAAGAGCTCAAGCAACAGTATTTGCCTTAACTAATTATTTCAAAGTAAATCCAAATCAATTGGTAATTGCTAGTATGGGTGAAGCTAAACCATTAACTAATATGAAACAGACTGATGCGTTGGCTGCAAATAGAAGAGTTCAATTTGAGTTGGAAACTGGTGGTACAATAGAGGGTGAATATGTAAAACCTAAAGCTAAGCCAGAAAAAGCTAAAGCAACTAGTAAGACAACACCTAAAGCAAATACTACAAAAGCACCAGTTAAAGCAAAGACTCCAGTAGTGAAAGATGACCTAGACGAGCCAGCTCCTGATGATATGGATAAAAAAGATGAGTTCCTAGAGGAACCAGCTCCTGTTATTAAAGAAGAAGTTGTCCCGCAAGAAACACCTGCTCCAACTAAACAGAATAATACTGAAGACGATTTTTAGTTTGTAAATTACTAAGAATTTATAATGAGGCCTAGCACTATGTGTTAGGCTTTTTTGTTTAACCAATTCTGATGTGTGTATTGCATTACAATGCCCCCGCTTACAGATACATTTAGAGAATGTTTTGCGCCAGATTGCATTATTTCGATTATTCCATCGCATTGTTCTAGTAATTCTTGACTAACACCATCTACTTCATTTCCAAAAATGATAACATAGTCCTTAAATGAATCAATGGACCAAGAGTTCATATTTATAGATTTATCTGTCTGCTCAGCTGCTATTATTACACATCCATCATTTTTTAAGTCTTTAATCAATTGTATAGAATCTTTAGAATAGTACCACGTCACAGATTCTGTTGCCCCTAGTGCACTTCTCTCTATATTCCTATGAGGAGGTTGTCCAGTTATGCCAGTTAAATAGATATTTTTTATGGCAAATGCATCTGCAGATCTAAAAAATGAGCCTACATTATCCATACTTCTAATATCTTCAAGTAAAATGCTTATATTAGATTTTTCTGCTACTAATGCAGAAGAACTATCTGGACGATTCAATTCATCCATAGATAATTTTTTGATTGACATTCGGCAAATGTACTTTTGAAAGAATTCAATGGCCAAAAAAATTATAATAGAGTCTGGAATTGCTATGACACCGCTAATGCGGCAATACAATTCCATTAAGCAACAACACCCTGACGCAATTCTATTTTTTAGAATTGGTGACTTCTATGAAACGTTCTCTGAAGACGCCATTGTTACAGCAAGGGTGACTGGAATTACTTTAACCAAACGAGCAAATGGATCTGCACAGCATATCGAACTCGCTGGATTCCCGCATCATTCTTTAGACAACTATTTGCCTAAACTAATTGCTGCAGGTTACAGAGTAGCTATATGCGAACAACTGGAAGATCCAAAAAAAACAAAAACTATTGTAAAAAGAGGAGTTACAGACATAATTACACCGGGAACAACTATAAGCGAAAAATTATTACAGACCGATAAAAACAACTTTCTGGCTTGTGTACACCCTACTTTGAATCAAGTGGGAGTAGCATTTTTAGACTTAAGCACTGGGGAATTTTACCTCGGACAAGGTACTAAGCACTATGTCCACAACCTAATATGCAGCTTGATGCCTAGCGAATTAATTGTAAATAAGTCTGATAAAATAGAAAATGAATATTGGAGACAAACAGGTACATATACTTATGGATTAGAGGATTGGATATTTCAAAAGGACTATACTTATCAAAAACTAATAGATCACTTTAAGACATTGAATTTAAAAGGATTTGGTGTCGATGATTTAGAAGCTGGTATAGTCGCTGCGGGTACCTTGATATACTACCTTAAAGAAAATAAGCACGATAATTTAGGCCACGTTAACCAAATAGTCAGACTACAAGGTGACGAATATGTTTGGTTAGATGAATTTACCATTAAAAATTTAGAACTTTTAGAACCCAATCACCCACAGGGGAAGTCACTATATGATATTCTGAATTTTTGTAAATCGCCAATGGGTGGTAGAATGCTTAGAAAATGGATAAGTCTGCCCATAAAAGATTTAGATGAAATAACCAGAAGACAAAATGTTGTGTCTCATTTAATTGATAATGACTCATTAATCCAATCATTAAAAGATAGTCTAAAGCAAGTTGGAGATTTAGAAAGATTGATAAGTAGAATAAGTTTAATGCGAGCTAATCCTAGAGAAGTCCTTGCATTACTTAGAGCCTTACAGTTAGCTGATGAAATAAAACAAGTAATTCTTCAAGAAAACGAATATAGTATAGAACATTTGGTAAGCGATTTAAACCCTGTGTATGAATTAACAACGGCCATAGCAGCTACCTTAGTAGATGACCCACCTACCCACATTAGTAAAGGGGAGACAATTAGACCTTTAGTCCATAGCGAATTAGATGAATACAGAGGCTTACTATCTGGAGGCAAGGAGAATCTACTTCTGATACTGAAAGAGGAAATAGTTAAAACAGGCATCAGCTCACTGAAAATCGGTTATAATAATGTGTTTGGCTATTATTTAGAGGTAACAAATACTCACAAAGACAAGGTACCTGATTCTTGGATAAGGAAACAAACTCTCAGTAATTGCGAGCGATATGTAACTGAAGAGATCAAGATATATGAAGATAAAATAATTAATGCTGAAGTAAAAATTCAAGAAATAGAACTGGAAATCTATGAGAATCTTTTAAAGAAATGCAGCAATTATACCCAAGTAATTCAAACTAATGCCCAAAAATTAGCTGTTATTGACACGCTATTGTCATTTGCAATTGCTGCACAAAAATATCAATATACCAAACCTAACGTTAACAATTCTCTAGAACTAAAACTAACAGAAAGCCGACATCCCGTAATTGAACGAAATCTACCGAGCGATACGCCCTACATTGATAATGATATTCTATTAAACAATGATGATGACCAAATTATCATAATAACGGGCCCAAATATGTCAGGAAAATCAGCCATACTTAGGCAAGTTGCGCTGATTACGCTTATGGCACATATTGGAAGCTTTGTACCTGCATCTCGAGCTGATATTGGACTAGTTGATAAAATATTTACCAGAGTAGGTGCGTCAGATAATCTAAGTATAGGCGAAAGTACCTTTATGGTAGAAATGACTGAGACTGCCAATATATTAAATAACTTAACGCAACGAAGTCTCATAATACTTGATGAAATAGGCAGAGGCACTGCAACTTATGATGGAATAAGTATAGCTTGGGCTATTACTGAATACTTACACCTACACCCAGCACAACCTAAAACCCTATTTGCTACACACTATCACGAATTAAACGAGATATATGAGCAATATCCCAGAATAAAGAATTTTCATATTTCGGTAAAAGAAATAAATGAAAAAATCATTTTCTTACGGAAACTGGCACCAGGTGGTAGTGAACACAGTTTTGGTATTCACGTGGCTCAATTAGCTGGTGTACCCGTCAGCATAGTTGATAGGGCAAAGGAAATTTTGATACAGCTGGAGCGACAAAGAAACAATATAACAGGGGTAGAAGGGGGAGGACAAATACCTATTGCACCTATTCAGTTGAAATTTTTCGATTTTAGCGACGGTATTGCTGCTCGGCTAAAGGAAGAACTGTTAAAAGTGGATATAAATACAACCTCACCGATAGAAGCCCTTATGAAAATCAAGGAATTGCAAATGCTGATAAAAAATATCGAATAAATTCTTCGAAATAAAAAAGTTAATTTTATCTTTGCAACACCTTAAACGTAAGGTAACATTGAAAGCGGGAATAGCTCAGTTGGTAGAGCACGACCTTGCCAAGGTCGGGGTCGCGAGTTCGAGTCTCGTTTCCCGCTCCATACAGGTATAATTCAATCCGAGTTTACCGCAATAAGTACTGCCCTGGTGGTGGAATCGGTAGACACGCAGGACTTAAAATCCTGTTGCCATTGCGGCAGTGCGGGTTCAAGTCCCGCCCGGGGTACTTATTTAAAGATACAATTTATTTTTCTCTTTATCCATTTTGTGGATAGCAGCCTGTACACATAATGATAGTCTTAATAAGTCTATCTAATGATATAGGATAATAGATGTATATATAATCGTACTTTGTATCGGCACCAACACCCCTAATACAAAGTGAATAATACGTTTAAAAACGAGCTAAAGCCTGAAAAAGGAAGCAAGAAAAAGAAACAAAGTCTTCCCATAATTAACCAGTTAATGGCAATTATAAATGTCATAAAAGATGAAAAAACAGCTAAAGTATTGGGAATACTCTTCATTGGCTTTTCGGTATTTTTAGGAATTGCTATGCTGAGTTATCTAAATACTTGGCAAGCAGATCAAAGTCAATTAACTGGGTCTGAAGCAACAGTTAACAATATGATGGGTAATTGGGGCGCACAAATTAGTAATTTTTTTGTTTTTAAAGGTTTTGGCTTATCCTCATTTTTAATCTTGCCACTTTTAATTATAACTGGGTTTAGATTAATTACAAAATTCACCTTTGCTAATTTAATCAAACCAATAATATTTACTTCTATGTTAATGCTATTTAGTAGTGTTACTTTAGGGTTTTTTGGCTCTCAATGGGCAACTAATTCAAGCAATAAGTCAATTGATTTCTTAGGTGGGATATTAGGCTATGAGATTCAGTTTTGGTTGGGGAATAGAATTGGCACTATAGGTCTAATTATATTCCTAGCGGTAGTATTGATTAGTTATTTGATTTATCAGTTTAACATAAGCTTCAACGTAAAGGTCTCTGATAATTTTAAAGAAAAATGGAACGACCTAACAAATCCTAGTCACGAAGATTTTCAGGAAGATGAAGAAACACCATTTGAATACTCTAATATTAGACAAATAAATATTGTTGAAACTTTACAAGAGCGTGAAAAAGCAGATGAAGAAGGTTTTAGGTTAGTAGTTTTAGAGAATGGAATTCTAGAGCAACAAAGCGTTTCATCAACTCATCAACTTAAACCTAACGCTAAAAGCGATGTTAAATCTAATTTAGAATTGTCCATCAAGGAGGTTCCTGCAAATGAACCAGAGTTTCCACCACACGTAGTTGTTAAAGATGAAGTTGCAAACACTCCCGGATCATTATATAAATATCCAGACATAGAGTTGCTAAAAAGTCACGGAACTGGCAGAACAGAGATAGATGAAGAAGAGTTAAATAGGGGTAAAGAACTGATAGTAAATACACTAGCTGACTATAACATTAGGATTAGTCGCATATCTGCAACAATAGGTCCAACTGTTACCCTTTATGAGATAGTGCCAGATAAAGGCATCAGAATTAACAAAATAAAAGGTCTTGAAGACGATATTGCCCTTTCACTTTCTGCATTAGGTATTAGAATTATTGCACCAATGCCTGGCGAAGGTACTATTGGTATAGAAGTACCGAATAAAAATCGCCAGACAGTCTCTCTAAAAGAAACCATTAACTCAAACAATTTCAAGAATAACAATTTTGATTTACCTATCATTATGGGTAAGACAATAAGTAACGAGGTCTACGTTGCTGATTTGGCCAAAATGCCGCACCTGCTGGTAGGTGGTGCGACTGGTAAAGGTAAATCTGTAGGGATTAATACGATTATTGCGTCTATACTCTACAAAAAACATCCTGAAGATGTAAAATTTGTATTAATTGACCCAAAACGAGTAGAGCTAAGTCTATATAAAAATATTGAGAAACATTTTTTGCCTGAGTTTCCTGACGGTCAAGAGGCTATAATAACCGATACCAAAATGGCTGTAGGGGTTCTTAAATCACTATGTAATGAAATGGATAATCGGCTAGAACTGTTAAAAAATGCTCAAGTTCGGCATATAAAAGAATACAATGCTAAATATCTGAAAGGTCAGTTAACCCCAGAAGAAAACAAAATGCCCTACATTATATTGGTCATTGACGAATTGGCAGACCTAATGATGACAGCGGGTAAAGAAGTTGAAACACCAATTGCTAGACTTGCGCAGCTGGCTAGGGCTATTGGGATTCACTTAATTGTTGCAACTCAAAGACCATCAGTAAATGTAATAACAGGTTTAATTAAAGCTAATTTCCCAGCTAGGCTTGCATTTGGTGTAACTAGCAAAATAGACAGCAGAACCATACTAGATGCAGGCGGTGCAGAACAATTAGTTGGTAACGGTGATATGCTATATAGTAATGGTAATTCTATTATTAGGTTGCAGTGCCCATTTATTGATACAGAAGAAGTGGATTTACTTACCAAGCACATATCAGAACAACCCTACCCTATCCCGTTTAGAATGAGGATATTGAGTGATGAAGAAGGTGATGCTCAATTTAATAATGAAGAAGGTTCTGAATTAGACACAATGTTTGATTCTTGTGCCAGACTAGTAGTAGAATCTCAACAAGGCTCAACAAGTATGCTCCAAAGACGTTTAAAATTAGGATTCAATCGCGCCGGAAGAATTATGGACCAATTGGAAAAAGCAAGAATAGTTGGACCATCTGATGGAAGTAAGCCTAGAAAGGTGCTGTACGGTGACATAGATGCGCTGGAACAGTATTTGAAAGATATATATGCTAAACTACAATGATGAAATTGCTGAATAAAATAGTAGCTATTAGCTTGTGCATACTAACTGTGTGTAATGCCAGTGGTCAAGATATAGCTAAGGCCAAAACAATACTGAATAAAGTATCAAAGAAATATGAGGGTTTTAAAGATTTTAAAGCTGATTATACTCAAACAACTATCGTAGGTAAGAAAAATCTTTCATCAAAAGAGAAAGGTAAACTTTATGTAAAAAAAGGCAAGTTTAAACTTGAGACAGAAGACCAAGTTATATTCTATGATGGCAGCAACCTATGGGCGTACATTCCAGAAGATAAGCAAGTGACAGTTTCAAAATTTAACCCTGCGACATTGGGCTTTAATCCTGCTGAAATTTTCACTATCTATAAAAAGGATTTTAATTATGCCTTTATCGATTTAGTAAAAGTAGAAGGACTTGACCATAATCTTGTAGAGCTAACACCTAAAGATAAGAATAAGAGCATTTTCAAAATAAAGATGTACATCAATCCTAAAACAAGTCTGGTAAAACAAGTTGAAATATTTGAAAAAAACGGAAACAAAACATTAATGGATGTTACCAGCTTTAATTCTAATGCCGGACTTTCCGATGCATTTTTCACTTTCGACAAAACTAAGAACCCTAAGGTTGAAGTAGTTGATACTAGAAAATAATAAAATTATATTATTGTATATACTTAGTCCAGTTTTCTACAAGAAGCTGGATTTTTTTTGGTCATATTTGTTGATATGAAGCACGTTAAGAAATTAGATAGTTTAGACAAATTATTAGAAGTAGTTTATGAACTTAGACAAGAATGTCCTTGGGATAAAGAACAAACTTGGGAAAGTCTCAGAAACTTAAGTATAGAGGAATTGTATGAACTGGTAGATGCTATAGATCAAAACGATGCAGATGAACTAGAGACAGAGGCTGGAGATGTATTGTTACACATACTGTTTTACGCAATGATAGCAGAGGAGAAAGGTCTATTTGATATGGCTACTCTAATGGATAAACTGCGTAAAAAACTGATAGTACGACACCCTCACATTTATGGCGATATTAAGTTAAGTGACAGCACAGATGTACTAAAAAATTGGGAAAAGATAAAATTAAAATCAGGTAAAAAAACTCTCCTGTCTGGGGTTCCACAGTCATTACCTGCTATGGTTAAGGCATTTAGAATTCAACAAAAAGTAAGTACAGTAGGCTTTGATTGGGTTGATGTAAAAGATGTATTAGATAAAGTAAAAGAAGAAATAACAGAGTTTGAAGAGGCTAAAGCAAAGCAAAACCATTTTGAAATTGAATCAGAATTTGGTGACATATTATTTAGCTTAATTAATTATGCCCGATTTAACAATATAGATCCTGAACAGGCGCTAGCTAAAACTAATGCTAAATTTATAAATCGATTTAATGGAATGGAGCAACTTATTATTGCTGAAAATAAAGAATGGTCAGAATTAAGTTTACCAGATTTAAACACTTATTGGGAAAAAATTAAGCAACAAGAGAATGTATAATAACAATTCTTTGTTAAGAATGATTATTAACTAAATTTGTATTATGGATATTTTAAAACTTACACAAGAGAATTGGAAATCTGAACTCGAAGCCAATCCTAATATGGTCATAAAATTTTATGCTGATTGGTGTGGCAATTGCAGACTAATCGCTCCAAAATTTAAAAAATTAGCAGGAGAAGTAAAATTTGAGCACGTAGCATTTACAGAAGTAGATGCAGAAACAAATAAAGAAATGAGAGATTGGGTAGGCGGTGTAGATAATTTACCCTACTTTGCAGTAGTAAAAGATGGAAAAGTTGTTCATAAGGATTTTACTTCTAAAATTGAAAATGTTGAGAAAATGGCGAATTCTTTGATTTCAGAAAATTAAAATGAAGCTAGCATCTATAAAAATAATACTTGAGAAATATTCTGCAATTGAAATAGCAACATCAATTGCTCAATTAGACGAAGGTGAGAACTCAGTTATTCAGATAGAGGGTGACGATGAGGGAGACTTAATGACGCACTTGCTAGCTGCAGAATGGATAATAAATGAAGCTGAGAAAAACAGAACAGAAATAAAAGTTGAATTAAGAAACTACACTGCTAGAGTTAGAAAATCTATTAACTAAGAGAATACATTTTAAATTTATTTCAACTAAAAAAAATGGGTAAGCGACTAATTTCACTTACCCATTTATTTTAATACAAAAATTTGACTTAGTTCAAATATTTATCTATAGCAACATAGGGCAAACCAAATGCTTGAGATACTGCTTCATATACGATGTCACCATTCACAACATTTAAACCTAGTCTCAATTCGTTGCTATCTTGACAAGCTTGTTTCCAGCCTTTATTTGCTAATTCTACAGCATATGGCACAGTTGCATTGGTCAGTGCTAGAGTTGATGTATAAGGTACTGCACCAGGCATATTTGCTACACAATAGTGAACGACGCCATCTACTACAAATATTGGATCCTCGTGGGTAGTGGCCTTGCTCGTTTCAAAACAACCACCTTGGTCTATAGCTACATCGACCAATACTGTGCCTGGTCTCATATGTTTTAACATATCACGCGTTATTAGCTTTGGAGCCTTAGCACCCTTTAGTAAAATACCACCTACTATTAGGTCGCTATCTTTTATTGCAGCTAACAAATTGTAATGGTTACTTACTTGAAATTTTACGTTAGCAGGCAATACGTCTTGTAAGTATCTAAGCCTAGGTAAGCTAACGTCTAGCATTAGAACTTCTGCACCTAAACCTGCTGCCATTTTCGCAGCCTGTGTTCCAACTATTCCGCCACCTATAATCAAAACTTTGCCTGGCAAAACTCCAGGTACGCCCCCGAGTAATACACCGCGACCACCCATTGGTTTCTCTAGGTATTTGGCGCCCTCTTGCACAGCCATTCTACCTGCTACTTCGCTCATTGGTACCAATAGTGGTAAAGATCTATCTTCTTTCTCTACAGTCTCATAGGCAAGGCAAACAGCCTTACGCTCTATCATAGCGTGGGTTAGTTCTTCACTGCTGGCAAAGTGAAAATAGGTAAATAATAGTTGACCCTCTTTAATTAAATTATATTCTAGTTTAATTGGCTCCTTTACCTTTATTATCATTTCTGCTACACCATAAACTTCTTCAATAGTTTGAATTAAATGTGCACCTGCGGATGTGTAATCTTCATCTAAAAATCCACTACCTATACCAGCTGTATTTTGCACATAAATGGTATGTCCATTTTTTGCCAATTCGGCTACACCAGAAGGGGTTACCCCTACCCTGTTTTCGTTATTCTTAATTTCTTTAGGAACGCCTATGATCATCTCTTAAAATTTTAGTAATTTAATTTGAGACGAATTTACTTTATATCTAAATACAATTGTAGACTCGAGTATTTACTTAACCAACGCAGTTAAATCATACTTTAAGTTTGAATAAGATGTTAAATCCGCTGCCACTTTTCCCATAAATACAAAAGACTCAATACGAACTGGAATCTGATTTTTATCGTCAGATACAAATATCTTCATATTATGTTGGCCGTCAAAAATTCTGCCTGGTGCAATTACAGGTTCAAATACAAGGCAATTTATCTTTCCAATTTTAGATTTCAATACTTCTCTACCTATTAACTTCATTCCTAATTCCATAACCTCGTTCTCATACCAACAGTTAAGTGGATAAAACGCACCAACTTTCTTATTTACAAAACTGATGCATCGCAAATAATAAAATGTACTTACTAAGTCGTGCATTTCATAGGGTAGTTTGCTTACTTTACCTTCAGATAATATTTTCTTAGTTTTTTGATTAAATAAATAGTATTCCTTCTTTTTGTAATCAGCCTCAGTTATATCTCTCAAAAAAATAGTGGGCAACATAGTCTTAGTATTTACAAAACTTTCATAGTAATCTCTTACTTTAAATACCTTGTCAAAGGTCGGTATAGATTTTCCTGTTATTTTTATATGAAAGTGATCTTCATTATGCACTTTTTCTAATGTAGGATTAATCTCCATTACGGCAGTACCTGCATTTATAGCCCCATAGTGCAATATAAAAACTAGCTTCTCTCCTACTTTGAAAGGGATAAAATCTAAGCTTGGTAATTTATAAGTATCTGACTGAAAAGAAAGAAGAATTACGCCAATTACAATGATGAAGACTTTTATTAATATATTTTTTCGCATTATTATATTGCGAAATTAAGCCTAATAATTACAAATTACTGCTTAGCCTTCATTGGATTTTTCAATCCACTGTATCCTGTCAAGTCAGCTTTGATACTACCTACCGAAATGCCAGATTCTATCCTAATGGGTATCTTATTATCATCATCAGATACATAAAGCACCATTTCCTCTTCGCTTTTAAAGACTCTACCAACTACCAATAACGGCAATAGCTTAATAACTTTAAAAGTACCTAAATCTGTCTTAATAGTTGTGCGCCCGGCAAATTTCATCCCTACATTATAAGTTGTGTCATCTAAAAAAGCAGAAAAATAAAATTTATCACCTGGCTTTGCTTCGTTAAAGTCAACAGTTCTAGCGTAATATAATACTGATAATATGTCTTGAGTATTTAGTGGAATCTTTTGAACACGCTTTTTACTTTTTGCAAGTTTTTTAGGATGGTTAAATAATACGTATTCGCTAAATGCAAACTCCCCCTCCTGTACACTTCTAATGAATACGATAGGTAAGATACTTTTTTGATCTATATACGTTTCGTATTGATCTTTAACTCTGTAAATCTTGTTATAAAATGAATAAGTTCCCCCTTTTACTACAATGTGGAAACAATTTAGGTTGGCTACTTTTTCAGTTTTAGGCAAGACTTCAAAATCAATTTCACCAACTGGAACTTTTACATAGGCACTATATTTTACTTTATAAGTTGCCTTCTCACCTAAAGTAAAAGCATTGTTTGTTATGCTTCTTGTAGATTGCTGACCACTAGCTATTAAACTGCTGGTTAATAATAGTATAAATATATTTAAGTAGTTTCTCATAAAATTATAGTTACTGTAAAGTCAAATCTTGTACCAATGGTAATATAAAGCTTACGTAACTTGATATGCTGGCTTAAAAAATAAAAGTACATTTGACATAACTAAGTTCATTGCCTACACTTATATGATTAAAAACAATAAAAGAGAACTACACGGATGGGTAATGTATGATTGGGCAAATTCGGTTTATTCTTTAGCTATTACTACTGCTATTTTCCCTATTTATTTTGAAAGTTCAGTAAAGGCATCTCACAACAATTCTGAATCCGTAGATATACTTGGTTTTAGCCTACCAATTACAGTTATTTATACCTATATATTATCATTATCATTCCTTTTGGTCAGCATTTTAACACCAATATTAAGTGGTATGGCAGACTATGCTGGTAATAAAAAAAGCTATATGAGGGCATTCGCATTCTTAGGTAGTTTTAGTTGTATGAGCCTATACTTTTTTACAGGTGATAATCTTTATTATGGAATTTTTTGTGCTATTCTGGCATCAGTTGGTTTTGCAGGATCTTTAGTATTTTACAATTCTTATTTACCTGAAATAGCCACTCCCGACAAGTTTGATAGATTAAGTGCTAGAGGGTTTAGTATGGGTTACATAGGTAGCGTTATTCATTTAATATTTGCCTTAGCACTTATTACTCAAGCTGATAAAATTGGAATTACTTCTGGCTTTGCAAGTAGAATTAGTTTTTTTACAGTAGGTCTTTGGTGGTTAGTATTTAGCATTTATAGTTTGATGAGGTTACCTGCTGATGAGGTTAAGCACAATAAAATAAATTTAACACTTGGATTTGCAGAACTAAGAAACACTTGGAATAAATTAAAAAGTATGAATAATACGAGGAAATTTTTACTTGCCTTCTTCTTTTATAATCTTTCTGTGCAAACTGTGATGTATTTAGCTACGCTATTCGCTTCTAAAGAATTATTAATACCGTCAGAATCATTAATTCCTGCTGTCCTAATTATACAGCTAGTTGCAATTGGCGGGGCTATATTATTCTCTAGATTATCAAATAGTAAAGGAAACATATTTAGCCTAAATACAATGATATTAGTCTGGTTAGTAATTTGTACTTGTGTATTCTTAGTAAATGGTACTGATGCAAATAAGGTGTTAGAATTTTATGGATTGGCAGCAGGTGTTGGCTTAGTGATGGGCGGCATTCAAAGCTTAAGTAGAGCAACATACAGTAAACTTTTGCCAGATAGTGAAGCTGAGCATACAGCTTACTTTAGTTTCTATGACGTAGTGGAAAAGGTGTCCATAGTGATGGGAACTTTTGTTTTTGGACTCACAGAGCAATTGACTGGTTCTATGCGCAACTCCATTATACCTTTAATGGTATCTTTTGTAGTTGGTCTATTAGTTTTGCAAAGCATAAAAGACTCAAGACTAAAAGCATTAAAAAATGCTTAGTAATAATGTCTTAATCTATTTGCTGTAAATTATAATTACATTGACAATAAACTAAATCTTCATTTAGTTGTGATATAAAAATATGAACGAACACTATTACGGGGTTATTATGGCCGGCGGGGTTGGAAGTAGATTCTGGCCACTAAGCAGAAAAAAGCTTCCAAAACAGTTTATTGACATATTTCAAGATGATAAAACACTGTTTCAAAGCAGTTATGAGCGAATCAAAGAATTATGTAAACCTGAAAATATCTTTGTGGTTACTAATGAGGCTTACAGAGATATAATTAAGGAACAGCAACCAGAAATACCAGATAATAATATATTGGGTGAGCCGAGTCCAAGAAATACAGCACCCTGCATAGCATATGCTTGTATGAAGATATTGAATAGAGATGCTAAAGCAATAATAAGTGTAGTACCATCTGATCATTTGATATTAGACCAAAATAATTTTGTAACGCAATTTAATAAGGCTTACCAGTTTGCCGCAGATAACGATGTATTGTTAACCCTTGGCATTAAGCCTACTAGACCAGATACTGGATACGGATACATTCAGTATAATGATGAATTGGAAAATGATGGTTTTTACAAAGTAAAAACATTTACAGAAAAACCTAATTTACAATTAGCTGAAGAGTTTCTGAAAAGTGGAGACTTTGTATGGAATAGTGGAATGTTTGTATGGAGAGCTTCGTCCATTATGAATTCTTTTGAAATGTATATGCCTGAGTTGCATAAAGATTTTAAAAGCGTCATTAGCAGTTTTGACACCACAGCTGAACAAGAGGCTATAAATAAAGTATATGAAACCTGTACGATTATCTCCATAGATTATGCTATTATGGAAAAGGCGAAGAATGTTTACACATTACCAGCTTACTTTCAATGGTCAGACATAGGCACTTGGAATGCAATGTACCTATATAGTCCCCAAGATGAAAATGGTAACGTTATATATGGAGATATGGTATTTACCAGAAACGCTAATAACTGTGTAGTACGAGTTGGCAATAAGAAGCTTGTTGCGTTAAATAATGTTGAAAATTTGATTATTGTTGAATCTGACAACATCCTGCTAGTCGCAGATTTAAATCAAGAGCAAGACATAAGACACGTAGTTAATGATATTAAAATAAGGTACGGGGAAAAGTTCATCTAGATGTGTAAAATTTCTTAATCGTTTCTACCTTAATAATTCAACCTAAAATGTCTAAGTACTTACTTTCGCTCTGTTTACTTTTTATACATATTGTACCTATAGTTGCACAAGACACGCAACCAAATTACCAAAGTGCTGAAAACAAATGGTATTGGAAAAATAGAAAACCACACGATGGCTATTGGCAACAAGACGTTGACTATAAGATAGATGCAAAGCTATGTGATACTGAATTAACTATAGATGGACACGAAGAGCTGATGTACACTAATAATTCTAGTGACACTCTAAAAACTATTTACTTTCACTTGTACCAGAAGGCTTTTCAACCAGAAAGTCATTTAGACAATCTGAATGAAGCCAATAATTTTGAAAGCAGATACGGACCAAGAGAGGCAAAAGGTCTGAATATAAATGTAAGTAGTGTAAAGTCTAGCACCAACACTGTCAATTCTGTAAATTTTAATAATACAATTATGATTGTTGAGTTAAAAAAAGCTATTGCCCCAGGTGAAAAAGCAAGTTTTGAAATTGACTTTAAAAGTTATTTTGATCAAGGCAATGTGCGTCGCCGGATGAAGGTTTATGCTCATAATAATTTTCTACATTTTGATGGCGTGCATTGGTACCCACGTATCGCAGTATATGACAGAAGACACGGATGGGAAACAGACCAACACTTAGGTAAAGAATTCTATGGCAACTACGGCACATTCACAGTAAACTTATCGCTACCAAATAATTATATAGCTGAAGGAACAGGAATATTGTTAAATGAGAACGAAGTACTTCCTGCAGATTTAAAGGAAAAAATTGACATTAAAAACTTTGCCAATAAGCCCCCCAATACTCCACCTTCTATAATAATACCTAGGGACAATAGTTTTAAAATTTGGAAATTTAGGGGTATAAATGTTCACGATTTTAGCTTTACTTGCGACCCTACCTATAGGCGTAGCGAAGTAGTTTGGAATGGAATAAGATGTATAGCCTTAGCACAAGAAGAATCAGCACCAAAATGGCAAACTGCTGCTCAGATTACAGCAAAAACAATTGAAATCTATTCTACAGACTTTGGAATGTACGAATGGCCAAAAATAGTTGTAGCAGATGCTAGGGATGGTATGGAATACAATATGTTAACCCTTTGTGGGGGTACAGAGCCAGACTTTCACGATGTAATAACCCACGAAGTTGGTCACGAGTGGTTTTATGGAATGATTGGAAATAATGAAACCTACCGTGCATTTATGGATGAAGGTTTTACCCAATTTCTTACCATTTGGGCTATGAAAAAAATAGATGGTCCCTACAACAATAGGGCTCCCTATTCTAAGTATGATACGAGACGTTATTATAAAAATCAAACAACCAAAGAAGAACGACTTTATCAACCTTACATATTTAATTCCCTGTCAACTAATGCACAAAGTATAAATCAACATAGTGATGGATTTAATGGCGCGTTAGGTCACGGTGGTGGCTACGGTATGGTTTACTATAAGGCTGGCACAATGCTGTATAATTTGGAATACGTTTTGGGGAAAGAAATTTTCCTAAAAGCTATGAAAAACTATGTTAATCAATGGAAATTTTGCCACCCGTATCCAGAAAACTTTAGAGAAAGTATTAGTCACTATACTGGTGAAAACCTAGATTGGTTTTTTGACCAATGGATGGAAACAACCAAAACGATTGATTACGCAATTAAGTCTGTTAAGAAAGATAGTATTGATGGGCAATATAGAATAAAATTGCAACGCAAGGGCAGAATGCAAATGCCAGTTGACTTAAGCATTTACACCAGCGATGGTGGAATTAAAACTGTTAGAATTCCGAATACATATTTCAAAAATCAAGAATTAACTTATACTGGCTTATGGACAGGTTGGGATAAACTAAATAAAAACTATACGCTAATTGTAAAAACAGATAATCTTAAGATTACCAAAGTGGTGCTAGATAGTAGCCGAGTTTTAGCTGACGTAAATCTTCTGAACAACGAATGGCCAAGACCTAACAAGTTTAAGTTTGACAATCAGTTGAAGTATGCACCTGATAGAACAAAGTACATTTTGTATTATAGACCCGACTTATGGTACAATAGAATAGACGGATTGAAAATAGGGATACATACTGAAGGTAATTATTTTAATACTTCGCAATTCTTTTCTGGAACCGTTTGGTACAACTCAGGCCTACTAGCTAGTGAAAAATATGATGGGTATAGTCAAGCCTCTGTCAGCTATGCATTAAGTTACGCTACACCACTAGGTACTAAAAGAAATGGAATAAATATCAAGCTAGAAAATAGGTACCTAGATGGTATATTTTTTAACAAAGCAGCACTAACTAAGGATTGGGATAATGGGTATACCATCGATGTAAATTATAAATATTTTGCTCAAACGAGCAATAAAGACTATCAGTACTTGTTACCCCAATATACATTGACTGACCTTAAAAGTAGTAGTGTAAACGTCAACCCAAGCTACAACTATACAGGAAATGGTAACTATGGTAGTTTTAATATGAAATTATCCCTTCCTGTATTATCTTTATTGGGAGAGAATTTATCAAGTCCACTTGTTTCATTGGAAAATAAGCATTTTATGTATGTAGGTAGAATAAAGGTGAGAAATAGAATCTTTATTGGAATTCAAGGTAATCAAATTTTTACAAAATCTACTAATGGTATTTCAATAGCAGGTGCATCACTAGAGGAAGTTTTAGACAATAAGTTTTATAGAAGTAATGCTTATCCTAATGACGCTTATAATTACAACTTACCACAACAGGGTTTACCACTTAGCTATGATAACAATGCACTAAACTTACTTCACGCCGCTGGCGGATTGAATTTGAGGGGTTACAACAATTTGAATTTTTACACAAACCCAACTCAATTAGACAACAAATTCTATTCAAGTACTACAAATGGTATTAGCTATAATTTAGAAAACGATCTAAGCGACTATATTAGATATAAACCTAGAGTAATAAGCAATTTCATTAAAGTTGACATATACACATTTGTAGATGCGGGCCTAATGAATAAGAGACAGATATTAAGTCCAGTAGAGGTAAAGAAATACACCTATAAATTATTGGTAGATGCAGGTATCGGTACAGCATTTACTATAAAGCAGTGGGGAAGAATAAGCAAAGCACAACCTCTAACAATTAGAATTGACTTTCCTTTATATGTTAGTCAACCTCTATTAATTAATAATACAAAAAGCTTTCAATTTAGATGGTTAGCTGGATTTTCTCGTACCTTCTAAATATTCATAATCTCAAACAGTGAATTATACCTAGTTGCTAATTCTTTATCTGACCATACAATATCATTTATTTGTAATACATCGCTAACATTTGTAGCGCCTATATTATCTAACTGAATATCGTATTGCACACATAGTTTGTCTATCATTTGTACCGATTCTGCTTTGCAACTTACTACTACTCTACCCTGCGCTTCGCCAAATAATATAGATGCTAAATTCTGAACTGGCAAGTCCACTTTAATCCCATACTTAGTTAGATTTAGTTTTTCAAATAGGCAAGCAAATAATCCACCCTCACTTATGTCGTGAGCAGATGAAATTAACTTCTGGTCAATAAGACTTAACACTAGTTGTTGTAGTCTAAGCTCTTTATGCAAATCAAATTCAGGCTCTTTGCTGACTTTTATATTTTGTATTTGAATTAGATATTGTGAAGAATTAATATCCTTGCTTAAACCACCTAATATTAAAACACTATCGTTTTGATTCTGAATTTTTAAACTAGTGTGATTATCTAAGTTTTCTAATAGACCAATCATTCCGATAGTTGGTGTCGGCAATACAGGGCCCTCTTGACTTTGGTTGTAGAAACTTACATTGCCACCAGTTACAGGAGTATCATAGGTTCTACACGCCTCACCCATACCTTTTACAGCCTCAACAAATTGATAATAAACTTCGGGATTGTATGGATTGCCAAAATTTAAGTTATTGGTTATGGCCAATGGTTTTGCACCGCTACATACTAGATTTCTAGCTGCTTCTGCTACAGCTATTTGTGCACCAATGTAAGGGTTTGCGTGTACAAAGTAAGGGTTGCAATCTACTGTCATAGCGATACCCTTTCCTGTTTCCTTTATTACAACTACTGCGGCATCACTAGGTTTATTAGTCGATACATTTCCAGTTTGCACCATACTATCATACTGTTCATATATCCAGCGTTTGCTGGCAATATTAGGCAATGCAACTATGTTCAGCCCTAAGTCATAAATCTCTTCATTAGTTAGGTCTATGTTTCTATTACAGTCAATTACACTGTTTAAGTATGCAGGTCTTGTGAATTCTCTTTCGTAAACAGGTGCACCTCCTCCTAATACTAGAGGTTCAGCTGGTACTTCTGCCACCAGTTCATCATTTTGAAAATAACGAAGTTGTCCACCTGCTGTAATTACTCCTATAACTGCGCAATGCAAATCCCATTTTTCAAATACCGATTCTACTTCTGCCTCTCTTCCTTTTTGAACTACTATTAGCATTCGCTCTTGGCTTTCGCTCAGTAATATTTCATAGGGTTTCATATTTGCCTGCCTAGTAGGTACTTTATCTAAATCTATATCCATACCTACACCAGTTTTGGCTGACATCTCACTGGTACTACAGGTTATGCCTGCTGCGCCCATATCTTGCATACCGACTACTGCACCTGTTGTTATCACTTCTAGAGTTGCCTCAAGCAATAATTTTTCTTGAAATGGATCACCTACTTGTACGCTCGGTAAATCATTTGCACTATCCTCATTCAAATCGCCAGATGCAAAAGTGGCACCGTGAATCCCATCTTTACCAGTAGCACTACCTACTATATATACAGGATTTCCGACCCCATCTGCAGTTGCAGAAATGGTCTCCCCTTGTTTAACTATTCCCACACTCATAGCATTGACTAGTGGGTTCACAGTGTAGGAAGCGTCAAAATAAACTTCACCAGCTACTGTTGGTACGCCAAAACTATTACCATAGTCACCTATTCCCTTAACTACACCTTTTACTATATGCCTGGTTTTGGCATCAGCCAAATCTCCAAATCGTAATGAATTAAGAGCAGCAATAGGTCTAGCGCCCATTGTAAATATATCTCTATGAATACCCCCCACACCCGTAGCCGCACCTTGATATGGCTCAATAGCACTTGGATGATTGTGAGATTCTATTTTAAATGCACAAGCCAATCCATCACCAATATCAACCAAACCTGCATTTTCCTCGCCAGCCTTAGCTAACATTCCTTTACCTTCTCTTGGCAGGGTCTTTAACCACTTTATCGAGTTTTTGTAAGAACAATGTTCTGACCACATAACTGAAAAAATGGACAGTTCGGTAAAATTGGGTTCTCTGTTTAGAATACTTAAAATTTTGTCATATTCAGCCTCATTTAATCCTAAATTTTGCGCTATGTGAAACGAAACACTAGCAGTTGACGTATTTGACATAGTGCAAAGCTATAATGTTATAAAATGATAACATAGCATATTGTAAATTTGGACTAATAACATCTATTACTGCTTTAAATGAAGACATCTATACTACGTGTTTATTTATGCGTTTTCCTCTCACTTGTATGCTTTTCTAGCAAGTCATTTGCTCAGAGAAACTTTGGCAATGAATGGATAGACTATAGCAAAAATTACTATAAGGTTAAAGTAACTGTTGATGGTATGTACCGCATTTTAGCTACTGATTTGACCAATGCTGGCCTAGATGTTAATAACATTAATTTACAAAACATTCAACTTTTCCACAAAGGAAATGAAGTGCCCATAAATGTCAAATTAAATGGTGCAAATTTGGATTTTGTTGAATTTTTCGGCTTTAGAAACGATGCTTCATTAGACACTGTCTTATATGAAAAACCTCAGTGGATGAGTCACAGGAATAGAAGCCTTTACAGCGATAGTTCAGCTTACTTTTTAATAGTTGGTAATTCCCCTGGCAAACGTTATGCTTTTACCTATTATAATCCGATTCAGTCTTTTTCCCCACAGACCTATTATTACGAGGAATTGTCTAAGTTTTATACCAACGCTTATTATGATGGTAGATACATATTTCCTCAATTCACATTTGGCTCTAGCGAATACTGGGATGGTGAAGGGTGGATGTCCAACATAGTTTCGTATAACACTCAAACAAAGGTTCAAGGATTATTGCTAGATAGTATTAATACTGACAATGGGGTATCAACAGGTAATCTACCTGAACTAGACTTTAAATTATGTGGTAAGTCTGACTTTGACAAGCAAGCATTAGACCACCACATTATAATAGAGACTAGCATAGATAAATTCAATTGGAAAACTTTGCTTGATACACAATTTAATGGATATGAGAGCATAGCAAAGCGTATAAAATTAAGCTATAACGATATAGGATCTAAGCGTACATACCTTAGATTTAGATGTTTGGGAGTTAACAATAGTCCAGACGCCTTCGCATTAGCCTATTACACTTTAAGATATCCTAGAAAATTTTTGGCAACTAATACAGATGGAAGATTGAGAAAATTCTCTAATCCTACAGGCTTAGATTCTACTTCCCATTTGGCCTACTATGGTGGCATTGCAGGTTTGCCTGATGCATTTAGTATAATAGATGTCAATAACGGATTGATAAGCGTTGGCGTAAAATCTAACGATACACTACACTTCAATGTGAGAAATTCAGTAAAACAATCTAGATTATTTATTTGGAAGGGCAACTATCTAACTAATATATCAAAACCAAAACGAGTATATTGGAGTGGTTATAACATTACTTCTGGGGCAAATTTATTAATTGTAACCCACCATAGTTTAAGAACTTCAGTTGCAGAATATGCCAATTATAAATTAAATCAAAAAATTGATTCTGTCAAAAACTTTATACCTGCGACAGTTTTTACTGAAAATTTATATGATGAGTTCTATTACGGTTTTCACCATAGCGCCGCTGTACAAAACTTTTTAATGTATGCTTGGAAACGCTCTATTAATAAACCTAAATATGTATTTCTTATCGGTAAAGGTTGGCAAAACGACGTGAGCTATGCCAATTACAGTAAAGATTTAGTTCCAGTGGTTGGGGTGCCTAGTTCAGATTTAATGTTAGTAGCAGGTATAGACAACTCTTTTTCGATACCTGATACCAACTTAGCACCAGTATTGGTAGTTGGTAGATTGAGTTGTAACAGCAATGGCGAATTTTATAATTATTTAAACAAATTAAAAGAAAATGATGCAACAACAGGTCAAGATTGGAAGAAAGAAGTGGTAGAGATAGCAGGTGGCTATGGTGATGAACAATTTGTAAATAATGTTAAGATTATGAAGAGCTTATCTGAAATTATTGCTGGTAAATACGCAGGTGCTAAACCGAGAATATACAGTTCTAATAATAGTGATCCCGTAGTTAAAGATTTAAAGACTGCCATTCAAAATGATATTAACAATGGTTGTGGAATGTTAAGTTACCTTGCCCACGGTTCATTGAATACATTAGGAGTTGATATTGGTGATACATTAACACTAAAAAATGCAGGAAAATACCCAATCATATTTATAAATGGGTGTAATGTAGGAAATCACGGCTATTCAGCTTCTTCATTAGGTGAATGGTATATAGTAGCTAAAAATAAAGGTGCTTTGGCTTGGCTATCACACAGTAACATTACCTTAGACAATGTTGTCCCCATTCAAATGACTAGCTTCTATAGAAATTTATCAACCGATAATTTTGGTAAAAGTCTTGGAGAAACTTATGTGAAAACTATAAGTGATATGAAAGTCGACATTGACAATGGACCAGAATTTAGAGCTTTAACTTATCAATGGGTTTTGCAAGGCGACCCCACGCTACCTTTTCCATTCCCAACTTTACCAGACTATGATATAGCCAATGACAGATTGTCTATTAATCCAGAAAACGTATTAAGCACAGATGACACATTCAGTGTAGTAGCAAATGCTAAGAATCTTGGTAAATTTAGCGATGACTCAGTTTTAGTTAGAATTATACACACAAAACCCGGTAATAAAAAAGACACGATTTTAAATTTAATTCCAAGTTTTGGAGCTAGTAAGTCTCTAGGTTTTAAAATATTTGTAAAAGACAGTAAAATTCAAGGTCAAAATAAATTTGAATTCACATTTGACCCAAATGATGAAGTAAGTGAATTGAGTAAAAATAATAATAGTGCAACCATAGAGTATTTTGTTGCAGGTACAGGTATCAGACAGCTTTTCCCTCTTGACTTTGGTATAGTCCCAAGCGATACACCTACACTTTCTGTTCAAAATAGAAACATATTTGATACCACTAGCGGTGTTTATTTTGAATTAGATACAATCTCTGGATTTAATTCACTCCTGCTAAAGAAATCAGCAATTATTCAAAACAGTAGTTTACTAAGCTGGAAACCACAATTGTCAGTCTATAAAAATGGAATATTAAAAGATACACAAGTATATTATTGGAGGTCTAGGTTAAATTTACCTCAAGACAGCGGAGGCCAATGGGAATTTCACTCATTTACTTATATAAAAGGCAGTGCTTTAGGCTGGTCTCAAAGCCATTTCCCTCAATATGAAGGGATTACAAGTAAAGGAATTAACACTGATACTGTTAAACGTATATTTAAATATTTGACTAAAAATAGGGGTATTACCCTTACCAATAATTCGATAGAATTTAGAGGATTAGGAATAAAAACAGATGATGGCGAAATTTTAAATTTTAATGTTAAAACTGATAGAAATATAATCCTTGTCCACTTTGATAAACGAAGTCTTGCTGAACAAAGAATTCCAAAAAATTTCGATTATACAACTAGGGCTTGTGGTTGTTTAGATCCTCAATGTACCCAATACGCTTGTTTAGATTCTTTCCCAGTTTACTATTTACAGTTTCAAATGAATCTATCAAATGAAAGAGCAAGATTTGTAAAATATGTAAATACAATACCTAAAGGAAACTATATTGCTTTAATGACCAGAAGGCAAGAGCCTCACACACAGTTGTATGATTCTGCAACTATTTCAGCTTTGTATAAATTAGGTGCTGTTACTCTAGCTGAAATGGCAAAAACAAAAAAATCATTTTTAAATACAGGTTATGGTGTCATAGGAATTAAAGGTGACTCCCTAGGGACTACTGTAATGGAAGATTCTATATATGACAACATAGCTGCTTTAAGACCAGACCTTAGCGATTTAATTAAACTTAGGGTAATTATGGAAGGTATAGATAATTATTACGGAGAATTAAACAGTATTGATATTGGAATTGCGACCAAATGGAAAACCTTAAATTTTAATTTTAAAACCTTAGATTCAACAGCTGGTGATTCTGTAAACTTTGAACTATATGGAAGATTAAAAAATGGTACTGACTCGCTTTTAACTGATGACGTAATTACTAAGTCAGGGTATGATTTGAGTTTTATAGATGCAGCCAAAGTTTCAAGCCTTTATATAAAAGCTCTAATTAACGACCCTATACATTACACACCTCCTCAATTAAGACTATGGCAAGTACTTTATGATGGTACACCAGAGGGAACATTAGAGTCTGACAATAAATTTATTGCAACTGTTGATACACTTTTAGAAGGAGAAAAAGCTAAATTGAATATAAAATTCAAGAATATAAGCCCTACAGCTATGAAACCTATTATAGCTACATTGCAACTAACTGATGGTAAAGGAAAAGTTGTGCTTGATACACTTTCGTTTAATGCATTACTTCCTGGACAACATTTCTACAGTAATATAGAAATCAATACTTTAGGCTTAAAAGGATTGGTAAAAGCTACCTATATAGTTAATCCTAAATACGCTCAACCAGAATTAACGATTGATAACAACATATTTAAGTGGCAATTTTTCATTGAAAATGACGAAATAATACCAAATATGATAGTTACCTTCAACAATAAAATAATTAAAAACGGGGAGATAATCTTAGCTACTCAAACGATTAAAATTGAAGTAAAAGATGATAACAAGTTCAGACTATTAAACGACACATCTAAGTTTCAACAGAGCCTGTTATATCCAGGTGAGAAGAAAGCACGTGAGTTTTATTTTTCAAATCCACTCGTTAAGTTTAGCCCCTCTATTTCATCAAACTCTAAAGCTTTAATCACGATTACTCCAGAAAAATTTCTAGCAGGTAAGTATTTATTTACAGCTCAAGCTAAAGATGCCAATGGTAATATATCTGGGATAAATCCATACTCTGTTACATTTAATATAGTTACAGAGCCTAGCATATCTAAATTATTGATCTACCCAGTACCTGTTGATAGACAGGCTATTTTTAAATATTATATAGCTGGTGACAAAATTCCTGATCAAATGAATCTTGTAATAAGTAATAGTATGGGTCAAGTAGTTGCAGACATCGATATTCTTCGTCAGACAAAGGTTCAATTGGGGGAAAATGCAGTGATATGGGATGCTACAGATCAATCTGGTAGCCAATTAGCACCTGGAATATATGTATTCAGATTTGTAGCTAAGATAAATAATGAAGAAATTAAAGAGTATAATTACAATATAGACCCAGAAATTATTAACCATTATGGCAAATTTGTTATAGTTAGATAATCTGTGTATAAAAGTTTTAAAAAAACTAATCAAGGTTTTAGTTTCTCATATCAATTGGTCAAACTGCATTACAGTTTGGCCAATTTTTGTATAAGGAACTTTGCCAATCTGATGGGAATAAAGTATCATTCTGATAAAAAGTACAAAAAGATACTCATATTTAGAAAAGCAGGTCTTGGGGACAGTTTTACAAGTTTGCCTGTAATTGAAGCCTACCAAGCAAAATATCCAAATGCAAAATTTTACATTCTCACCTTACAGAATAGCAGATGGCAGCCACAACTTTCTAGTGTATTAAATTGGAATACAGAGAAGGTTATTTTTTATAAGAATTGGGATATTGATACTATTTCTAAGCAATTAAAGGAATATAATTTTGATTTATTTATTGAATTATCAAATTACCGAAGTTCATTGAAGTTTGAATTGTCTAGCATTTTACTGGCATATAAATCGGGAATTACAGACGGTTTCGGTTGGAGTTTTAGTTCCTCACTTTTTCTAAAAAAATGGCAAGGAAAGAGTTTAAGTTTTGACTATGATACTTATCGATTGTTAAAAATACATCATTTTGCTCCTTTTACCGATTATGAAGAGATTACATCAAACTTTTCTAAAACTAAGAATGTACTATTTATATTAAGCGCTGGGAGAGATATGAATAGATGGCCAATTGAGAATTGGTTGCAATTGGCAAATGACATTAAGCAACTAGGGTGTAAAATAAGTATTCTAATAGGGGTTAAGGAGAAAGATTACTATGATTTAGCCTCATTTTATAAACTTAATATTAAGGTCATATCTGCAAATTCTTTACAAGAATCAGAATTAATAATACGGAATAGTAATTTTATTGTGTGTCACGATACCGGAATAATTCACTCTAAGGCTGCCCAAGAAATTAATACCATAATTATATTTAGCGCAAGGGCATACTTAGGAATGTGGCATAACTCAACCCGTCATCAGCACATCGCGTTACAAAATGACCAAGTTGATTGTGCTTATTGCTTTAGGGAAAGCTGTCCCTATGCTAATAAATGCATAAAATTAATTACGCCAAATCAAGTTTATTTGTCTTTTCAATCTATGATGGGTAAGGGATAAGCCCTTTTATTTCGCAATCCGTACGATAGATTTGGCAAAAGATGTTGTTGAATGTAATGATATGTTGCTATAATATTAGTACTAAGTAAAAGTACTATAATCTTAAAAATCTTTGCAAGCCTCCCAATGTCATTTGCATCTGTTATTGACTTAAGTCTCCAAGGTAAAAATGCAGCTTGAACATATTTAGAACCGAAGCCAGATTTAGCATTTACAGCCTTAGAATAAGTATTTAATGTACTATTGATTATACTGAAATCATTCTTGCTTAAACTGAATTTACCCATTATAAACTCAGCAAAAAATATTAAATCCTCATCTGGTATAATTAATTCGAAATAATTAAATTTAGTCTGCCACATAGCCAAAGTAAAGGCCTTACGAGATTCACTTTTTGAATAGAAACTAATCTGCTGAGTATGAATTCTGTAGTATATAAGTATGGCATTTAAGTTTAAAATCTTAAAGTTTTTTGTTATTAATTTCCAAAATAGATTATAGTCCTCAGCCATTTGAGACGAAGTTTGGCTGATTATTGAAGATTCTACTTGTAGAATGCTAGCAAGCACTACATCTTTACGTAACATAATAGTAGGTTGGTCTATTTCATTGCGAAACAACATTGCTGCTTTTAAATAGTGCCCGTTAGTTGGGTATTTTTTAAAATACCAAGAACCCTCTGTTTCATCAAAACAAATCTTATGACCACCTACTGCATTTATATCAGTATGTTGTTCTAGATAATTTACTTGCTTTTGAATTCTACTTTTCACAGATATATCATCGGCATCTATCACGGCTATGTACTTCCCTAAACATTGCTGATATAAAAATTTTCTTGAAGCATAAACACCAATGTTATCTGCTACATTAAATATTCTAATGCGTGAGTCTTTACGGTAATTTTCTAAAACTGATGCAGTAGAATCAGTACTACCATCATTATACAGTAGTAATTCCCAATGGGTATAGGTTTGATTTAGTATAGATTGGATCGCCTCATCAATATAATGCTCAGCATTATATATTGTGCAAACGATAGAAACAAGCGGCTGCATTTAATAAATGACAAAGCTAAATGAGCCATAATTGCCTTCGTTAGTATATCCTTCTACATAAAGTCTACCTCTAAACTGCTCTAGTGCAGATTTTACATCATCTGCCTTATCAACAGAAGTATTGTTTAATTTCACGATAATAAAACCATCAGGAATGCCCAAATTCCCAAAATATCCGCCAGAACTAATATTATCTACCCTTACGCCATTTTCAATTTTTAGTCGGCTTTTATCTATTTGAGATATGTCAAATAAATCTGCTCCTAGCGTTTCAGAATGGTAATATTTCTGTTGTTCTAATGAAGTATTACCCTGTACGTTATTTAGCTTGATATTTACGGTTACTAATTTATCATTTCTATTTAATGTCAAACTGATCATATCACCTGGTCTATTGTAGGCTAATTGCTCGTCTAGTTCTGCCCTACTATATATTTTTGTTTTGTTAAATGCTTTAATGATGTCACCTTTCTTTAAACCAGCCTTATCTGCATTTCCTTTGCTGTAAATGTCAGTAATTACCAAACCTTCATATTCGGTAAGCTTATTCTTTTTAGCATATTCGTCTGATATTTCTTCAACTTTAGCCTCTATCACAGCTCTTTGTACAAATCCGTATTCTTTTAAATCTGCAATTATCTTTTTTACAATGTTACTAGGTATGGCAAATCCATAACCAGAATAACTTCCAGTTTGGCTGTATATGGCTGAATTAATTCCAATTAATTTGCCACTTAAATCAACCAAAGCACCACCACTATTTCCAGGATTAATAGCGGCATCTGTCTGAATAAAAGATTCGATTGGGAAGTTATTTTTTACAATATTTATGTTTCTACCCTTAGCTGAAACAATTCCTGCTGTAACTGTACTGTTCAGGTTAAAAGGGTTCCCTACTGCCAGTACCCACTCACCAACTGGCAATAAATCACTGTTGCTAAATGCAATAAAGGGTAAATCTTTTGCTTCGATTTTTAGCAATGCTAAATCACTTCCAGGGTCTTGACCCACTACTTTAGCTCGATAACTTTTCTTATTTCTATTTAGAATAACATCAATAGTTTCTGCACCTTTTATAACGTGATAATTGGTTACTATATATCCGTCATTGGTAACAATAACCCCACTACCAGTACTTGTAGCTGGACCAACATTACCAAAGAAATTGAAAAAATCGTCGTAATTTTTTTGACCTGGTATTAATGTCTTTATATATACAACACAAGGCGTACTTATTCTAGAGGCCTCTACAAAAGAAACATTCTCAGATGAATATGATGTAAATTTTGCACCATTTGCATCTTTTACTTGAACTGAAGTCGAACGAGAAATAGAACTTAGTTTCCAGTTAACAATTGCTAAAGTGGTTAAAGTACTTACTACAATGCTAAGTGCTGCCAACCATAATATTCTTTTCATAACTATTTAAATAGTCTAGTTGTCTATACGGAGACTACTTAGTCTTTGTTGACTTAGGCTTAACTGGTTCAACTTGGTCTCCACTTACCACGTTAGCCTTGATAATGAGGGTAACTTCTGGTCTTGCTGGGTCATTAGTATAGATTTTTACATTTTTGGTTTCTAT
Organism: Bacteroidota bacterium; assembly: GCA_034440515.1. Lineage (GTDB taxonomy): Bacteria > Bacteroidota > Bacteroidia > CAILMK01 > CAILMK01 > JAWXCF01. The sequence continues at coordinate 4,063 of JAWXCF010000085.1, read as the reverse complement.
ACCTTGCATTCCCCTACTGCTAAAGTTTACCTTAATATTTGCAGCCTCCCCTTTTTTCAAGGTCGTTTTGCTAGCTTCTCCTGCTGTACACCCACAAGATGTCTTTATTTTTAGCACTTTTAAATCAGACTTCCCTGTATTTGAGAAATTGAAAGAGTATGTTGCATCTGCACCCTGTTTTACTACACCAAAGTCGTGAGAGAGCGTAGGTAAGAATATTTTAGGGGCATTTAAGGCATCTTCTTTCGTTAATATTTTTGATGCTGGTACTATCTCTGCTATTACACCAATAGTTTTCTCTGGAAATTTATCATCTGTAGTTGATATTTTTATTTCATTATATAGTAGTCCAAAATCATTAGCCTTTTGCGCATTGTAGTGAACGCCGAATAGTTTACGCTCACCTGGATTAATAGTAAAAGGTATTTCGACTGGTGTAATCCAATCAACAGATGCCCTGAACTCCTTTATAATTACAGGATTAGCACCACTATTATACATTCTCAAATAGCCTACTGTATCAGTTTCGTCAGCAGATATGGTAGTAAAGCCAACTGTACTGCTTTCGTAATACAATGACCCAGAACTATGTAAAAATGTATCAGTCCATTTTCTAGGGCGCTCGCTAATTGTAGCACTAAACGACAACAAATGAACTGCTGGTGAACCATTAGAGTAAATAGTTATACTTTTATCTTGCTTACCGTGTTTATTTACAACATCAAAAGATGCCTTTATGTATCCACTTTGCTTTGGTGCTATACCTGTTTTGGTATATTCAGCTACTGTACAACCGCAACTTGGTGCTACTTTGGTTATTAATAGGTCTGTATCACCGTCATTAAATACCTTGTAGGTGTGGTGAACCACATTTTCTTCTTCTTTCACACTGCCGAAATCGTGATGTGGATTATCAAATCTCAATGTCGGTTTTTTCTGTGCATTTGCCTGTATGCCGATTGAAATTCCAACAAATAATAGGAGATATTTTAACATTCTTAGATAATTTTTTTTCTTCTGAATCGCCCATTTAAACTTGAGCTGGTCCTTACTAATAATAGTAAAAATTATGCCACATCTTTATGAACTATTTTAAAAGTGGTAAAGTTAACCATTAACTAGCTGTGGTACGATTCTGTATATTTGTAAAACGAATGTTTAAGCATATATAGTTGCTCGGCTAATATTCTAAATTTAACATAAAAAGACTACTACAAATGAATTTCATTTATTTAATCAGCAGTATTGCCATCATTTTGCTGAATGCTCAAGGTTGTAACTCAAAAAAACAAACCATTACAGAGGGACAGAATGTTCAATCAACCAATAGTGTAAGCCCAAATAAAGAGAATGAAATGGCTTGGCAAGATTGGAATACTGCCTATAAAAAGGCTAAAAAAGATAAAAAACTAATGCTTGTTGATGTATATACTGATTGGTGTGGTTGGTGCAAAAGAATGGACGCAAACACCTACAGTAAAAGTAAAGTGCAAACTGCAATCTTAAAAAGATGTATTCCTGTAAAATTCAATCCAGAGATAAAAGATGTAAAATACGATTACAAAGACAAATCATTAGACGGCAGTGAGTTGTTATACAGTTTTGTGAGTAATCCCAATGAAATAGGTTTTCCAATGACAGTAATAGTTGACCCCGCTAATAACAAATTGCGTTGGGTACAAATGGGTTATATGGAGGCTGACGCATTCATTCAAAATATGAATGAAGCAATAAGTAAAACTGAAAAATAATAAGTGGTTCAAAATAGAAGACAGCCTAAGCTGTATAATGACGTCGCAGTAGTAGACTGCGGCGCAAAGGGAGAAGCTATAGCAAAAAAGGATGAACAAGTCTTTTTGGTTAAAAATGTAGTTCCTGGCGATGTAATTAATATTCGCACTATCAAGGGAAAAAAAGGAATAACAATGGCAGAATCAACTGCTATAGTTCAATATAGTTCAGACAGAATTATACCTACTTGCTCGCATTTTTACTATTGCGGAGGTTGCAATTGGCAAAACCTTAAATACGAAAAACAACTATTTTTCAAGCAAAAATGGGTAAATGACACACTTACCAGAATTGGTAAAGTTGACACATCTACTATGCTACCAATTGTAGGTTGTGAGCAAATATTCTACTATAGAAATAGGCTGGACTATGGCTTTAGCCATCAACGTTGGTTTACGCCAACAGAGCTATATGATAAAACCAAGACCATAGACAAGCATCAACCTGCAATTGGTTTCCACGTCCCCGGTAAATTTGATAAGATTTTAGACATACAACACTGTTATCTTCAAGAAGATCCAAGTAATATAATAAGATTAGCCCTGGGCAGATTTGCCAAACAACATAAGTATGAGTTTTTTGATATTAGACGACAACAAGGTTCTCTTAGGTCATTAATTATACGTACAAGTACTACTGGTCAAGTTATGTTAATTGTAGTATTTGCTTTTGAAACTTCAGAGCGAATTGAGCTAATGATGCAATGGCTAAAAAATAGTTTTCCCGTTATTTCTAGCTTGATATATGTGGTCAATAAAAAACTAAACGATACCCTTTATGATCAAGATCATATCATTTATTCAGGTAACGAATATATAGAGGAAAATCTGCTAGGCGTAAGTTATAGAATTGGACCAAAATCATTTTTTCAAACAAATCCAAATCAGGCAGCTGTTTTATTTAAACAAGCTCTTGACTTGGCAGATATACAGCCGCACCATAGAGTATTTGATTTGTATTGTGGTGTAGGTAGCATTACCTTGCTAGCAGCTAAATTAGCCAAATATGTATTAGGTATCGAGACTGTTCCCGAAGCTATAGATTGGGCAAATAAAAATGCTGAGCTTAATAAATTAACTAATGTTGAATTCATAGCCAGTGAGGTAAATAATCAATTAGAACAAGACTTTATTGATAAATATGGTGTGCCAGACATATTGATTACAGATCCACCTAGAGTAGGTATGGAGCCAGCAGTCATAAAAAAATTACTTAACATAGCAGCCCCTGTTATCATTTACATTAGTTGTAATCCGGGTACGCAAGCTAGAGATTTACAATTACTAAGTGAGAAATATGAAATTGTAGCCATTCAGGCAGTTGATATGTTTCCACATACATACCACGTTGAAAACATTGTAAAATTGGTTCTTAAAAGCATCTAATTTAATCTTGAATATTGACGAATATTAGCTAATTTGCTGATTTTCACTGCTAAATTTGATGTATTATGAGTACAAAAAATTGGGTGATTACAGGCATTTCAAGCGGCTTAGGTAAAGAATTGGCAGAATATGTCATCAATCAAGGGGACTTTGTGATAGGGACCTTTAGAAATCAACAACAAGTAGATAGTTTCAACTATGAGAACAGTGATAAGGCAAAGGCTTACCTGTTAAATGTTGATAATATAGATGAGGGTAAAGACTTTGTACAACAAGTACTTACAGACTTTAACCATATAGACGTCTTGGTAAACAATGCTGGCTACGGACTAGGTGGAGCCATAGAGGAAACCAGTATGGATGAAGCTAGAGAAATGTTCGACACCAATTACTTTGGTGCTATAAATCTTATCCAGCAGTTTCTTCCTTCGCTTCGTGCACAGAAATCAGGTCATATTATCAATCTATCATCTCAGGCTGGCTTTAAGGCTGGACCAGGCTTTGGCATATATAATTCAACTAAATTCGCCATAGAGGGTATGAGTGAGGCTTTGTCTATGGAGTTGGCACCCGTTGGCATTAAAGTTACTATTATTCAGCCTGGTCCATTTAGAACCAATTTTGCAGGTTCATCATTCAAATTTACCGATAAAATAATTGACGATTATGCTAGAACATCAGGCGTATTTAGAAAGCGTATAGGTCTAATAAATGGAACACAAGAGGGTGACCCAACTAAAGCTGCAGAAGCAATTTACAACATCACGCTGGAGGAAAAACCACCACTTAAACTACCACTTGGTAAATCTGCAGTAGTAGCCATACAACAAAAACTAGACGCCGTAAAGTTAGAACTAGATAAATATACAGCAATAGCAGAGGCTACA
>JAWXCF010000084.1:0-17443 GCA_034440515.1 Bacteroidota bacterium | reverse complement strand
TTTATAAATCAGGAAAATTTAAAACTTACTATAATCTCTAATTACTGTTTTTGCTTTTTTTAAATTTGCAACTATGTCCTTAAAAATTGCATTAGCTCAAATTGACACTTTAATAGGTGATTTTGATAATAATCTGGTAAAAATAAAGTCTAATATAGATAAGGCTATTGAACTTGGAGCTGATTTGGTGGTGTTTCCAGAGTTAAGTATTTGTGGTTATCCGCCTATGGACTTCCTTAATTTTAAAGATTTTGTTGATAAAAGTATTAAAAAAATTACAGAATTAGCAACAGACTATCCAAACATAGGAATTATAGTTGGTGGACCATCTATAAATAATGATCCAAATGGTAAGGACTTATTTAATTCTGCTTATTACTTGTACGAAGGTTCAATACGAAATGTAATTAATAAGTCTTTACTACCTAATTATGATGTATTTGATGAATATAGATATTTTCAGCAAGCATACGGCAATCTGTGTATTAGTCACAATAATGTAAGAATAGCTTTAACTATATGTGAGGATATTTGGAATGTAAATGATAACCCATTATATACATTTATCCCTATGGATGAGCTTAATTATTATAAACCAGAATTAGCGATAAACATATCTGCAAGTCCGTTTAGCCATTCCCATAATGTAGATAGAATCAAGGTACTGCAAACCAACGCCAAACAATTTAACATACCATTTTATTATGTAAATACGATTGGGGCACAGACCGAGTTAATTTTTGACGGAAGGTCTGGTGTTTATTTTGCTGACGGTAGTTACAATCAAATGAGTCATATTAATGAGGAATTAAGAATCTTTGATTCAAGTATTTCAAGTGTCGAAGACGTTAACTTAGAGTATAATAAGTATCGTGATATATATTCTGCTTTAATAATAGGGATAAAGGGTTATTTTAAAAAACTCAATTTTAAGACTGCTATTTTAGGTATGTCTGGCGGTGTTGATTCTGCCTTAGTCTTAGCACTTGCATATCAAGCATTAGGCCCAGAGAACATTTTACCGGTACTAATGCCTTCTGAATATAGCAGTCTAGGAAGTATAGACGATAGTCTCGATATGATTCATCGCATTGGGTGCGATCATAAAATTATCCCTATTGCAAATGTATTTGAAGAATTAAAGACCACTATGGCGCCTCACTTTGGTAAAAAACCAGAGGATCTGACAGAAGAGAATATGCAGGGTAGGATAAGAGGAATTATGCTGATGGCACTTAGTAATAAATTAGGTAACATAGTATTAAATACTTCAAATAAGAGCGAATTAGCAGTTGGTTACAGTACTATGTATGGGGATAGCATTGGTGCAATTAGTGTAATTGGAGATTTATACAAAACAGAAGTATATGAACTTTGTAGATATATTAACAATGAGTATAATAACATTATTCCGGAGAATATTTTAAACAAGGAGCCTTCTGCAGAATTAAGACCAGGTCAAAAGGATAGTGATTCATTGCCAAGTTATAATATTTTAGATGCCATCTTATTTCAATATATAGAATTAGAAAGAGGTCCTGATGAAATAGTCGAACTGGGTTTTGATGTTGAATTGGTAAAAAAAATATTAAAAATGGTAAATAGGACAGAATACAAGAGATTTCAAGCGCCACCCATTTTACGAATGAGTGATAAGGCATTTGGTTCTGGACGTAGAATACCGATTGTAGCTAAATACTTAGAGTAGTACTTTAACTTAATTGTCTTTTTTGACTATTTATCAAGCAACTAAATAACACAAAAAAACATACACCAATTTGACGCTCTAGTCCTGGTTCAAACATCCAGCTGAGACTTGTAACGGTTGCAAATGAAATATAAATCAACTTTAACTCCCCTGACAATTGGAAGATTGGAACTAATAAAATAAGTAAAAGTAAAATTGGCATTAAAATCCCGGCAGCTAAATAACTATAAATAAATTGATGATGAGGCATAACCCTATTAACTTCTATCATTTTAGAATTTTGATTAATGTATTCCTGCTTTACATCATCTTGCACATCACCTGCACCAACACCTAAAATTGGATTGTTTTTGATTACATTGACCCCCATTTTCAAACCCTCTACCCTCATACTAAAGCTATAGTGGTTTTTATCTTCTTTGCTTCTTGCCTTGCTTATATCTACTGCAGTATTAATCAATCTATTATTAAGGCTGGGCACAAATTTTAAGGCAAAACCTGCAAGGAATAGTAAAGTTGCTAAAGTAATAAAACCTTGAACAACCTTTTTACGTTGCCAAATGAACATAACGACCATAATAAATGAAACTACATAAAAGCTAATAAGTCCTGTTCTAGCGGATATAACGTGAAGGAATATGACATTTAAGGGGAGATTTATTTTTATTAAATACCGCCAATCCCGACTAGTTAAATTGTAATCAAAAGCTTTAATAATGAGTAGTATCGTACTAAATGCCAACATAATACTAAAATAAATGTGATTTATTCCTGATATTATAGGGATAGGCTTACTACGTAAAATTGACTCATTAATTTCTGTATAATTAAATAGATAATTTCCAAAGGCTAACACACCTGCTATGCTGATAAAAATAATAAAGTATTTTAATATCCATTCAAACCTTTCATAAGTTGGTGGCCAGATACTTAAACCAAAAGGGATAGCAAAACAAGATAATTTTAGTGCAACGTCCTTTTGATACCATATTTGATTGTCGCTATATAATCCTGAAATTATGATTAAAACATAAAAGCAAAACCAACTAACATAGGGTAGTTGCCTAAGTACTGATCTAAATGCTAATATGGGATGATTGACTAAGGCGTGAGCAATAAATAATACTGTACCAATAGATAAAAAAATGGGAGTACGCTCGTGAAGAATGAATCCAGTTATTGTAAAATATATAGCTAATTCATTGATTCTGAACCGCCATTTCGAATCAAGTTTTATCATTTTCCAGACTCAACGGTATAGGTAATTATTACTTTAAAGTATCGATCTAGTACTCCTAATTTATCTGCTGCTGCTTTGGTTATTTTTAATTTAAGGTTAGCATCTTCACCTACCGGGTTAAATTTTCCTACTACATTGACAAATACTTGCTTATTATTCATCGGGTTTGTTAACGTTATGATGGTTCCCCTAGGCGCAGATATATGAAGAGCCATATTTTTCTTAGTTATTATGCTGCCATCATCTATATAAGTGGCTATGCCAGATTCTGTTAAGATTTTAGTTCCTTTGTTTTTGCCTTTCTCATCTATTTCGTCTGTATTCTTTACTACTTCTGGGCTTATTTTATCGCCATATTTAGTAGTAATTGTTTTGTTAGTAGCTTTTTTCTGTTTTTGTGGGTTTATTACGATTAATTTAGAACCTAGTTTTAAAGAATTATCTTCTATTTTGTTCCATTTCTTTATATCTTTTACCTGTATACCATATTTTTTTGCAATACTAAAGAATGTTTCTCCTTTCAACACAGTATGGTAAACCACCTTTGTCTTTGGTCCTTCTATAGGATTTGCTTTTGGCTTATCTTTAGTCCTGATGGGTTTTATTTTTTTGTCTGGAGTACTATTAACATTACCCTTATACGGTACAAGTATTACTTGGCCCACACTTAATATAGTCAAGTCTTCCTTATTGGCTTTCTTTATTTCATCTGTTGTGCAATTGTATCGTTTTGCGATGCCGTATAGTCCGTTCCCTGTTGCAATTTTAAACTTTACATAATTTAGCCCTTTAATTTTAACCATTCCGATAGAATCATAAAGAGTATTTGCCTTGCAATAAATTGAGCCACATAGTATTATGATACAAAATATTAAATTTCTTATCATTAATTTAAATATCTGTTAGTAAAGATAATACCCCTAATCTATAAACATCAATTCCGAAGCCTGTAATTATGCCCTTTGCATTTGGAGATGTAAAACTATGTTGTCTAAATTTTTCTCGTTTATATACATTACTAATATGAACTTCTACTACAGGTATATTAATTGATGATATTGCATCTGCTATTGCAATTGATGTATGGGTCAACGCACCCGCATTTAATATAATACCATAGTAAGTTTGTGCATCGCAATCATAAAGTTTATCTATAATTGCTCCTTCGTGATTAGATTGATAGTAATACAGTTGACAGTATTTTCCATATTTCTTATTTAATTGGTCTAATACTTTCTCCATAGTTACATCGCCATATACATTTGGCTCTCTAGTTCCTAGATTATGCAAATTTGGACCGTTTATGATGCTTATTTTCATTTATTAGTTATTGTTTTTAGGCAGGATTGCCACAATAATTCTGAGGTCTTAGCCCAACTAAACTTTTTTACTTGTTCATAGCCCTTACTAACCAGTTGATTGCGAAAGGATATATCAGTATTTAACTTATTCATAGCAAATACCGTGTCAGCAATGCCGTTCGAATCTACATAGTATGCAGCATCATTTGCTATTTCAGACATACTGCTATTATTACTGGTTATTACTGCTGTTCCAGCTTGCATAGCCTCTAATACAGGAATACCGAATCCCTCATATTTAGATATGTAAACCATTGCAATTGCAGATGCAACCAGTTTATTAACTATTTCATCATCATTTACCCTGCCCAAATTATGAATTTTATTTCCGTGAATAGGGTGTTGATAGAATTCGTCTAATGATTCAGGTAAATAGCCTTTTCCGCCAATTAAAACGAAATGAACGTCTGAATTGTACTTAACAGAATATTTAATAAATGCAGATAGTGTAGTATGAAGGTTTTTCCTGGCATTTTGATTTCCTAAATAGATAAAGTATGAATTTCCTTGTGTAAATTCTTGTCTAATTTTAAGTTGATCAGCTTGTGATATGGGTTTGAAACTATCATTTATTCCGTTGTAAACTACATCTATTTTATCCTCGTATATTCCGTAGGTGTTTACTAGGTCAGCCTTAGTAAACTCACTAACTGTCGCTATTCTGGAAGCTTGTTTAGAAAATTTTGGGAAGAAATAGCGATAATATTTCCTCACCAATGTAGAAATGGTTTCAGGGTAATGTTCGAATGCTATGTCGTGAATTACGGCAAGACTTGGAATACTGCTATTTAAGGGTATATATCCGTCTGGCGATAAATATAAATCAGGCTTAAGTTTCTTTAAATATCTTTTAGTTGAAATTTGAAAGAAAATGTACCACAATAGAGGATGTCGTGATTGAGGGTGTAGCACTACACAACGTGTATTAGATTTATTAAACACGATTTGATTAGCTATTGCTTTATCAAAAATGAAGGTAAACTTAACTTCAGTATGGTTTTCTGTAATATGCTTTAGCGTTTGATAGCTAAACCAACCCAAACCCTCTAGTTTATTGGGCAATAACAGTCTAGCATTTACCGCTATATGCAGCATTATTAAAAATAAGTTATAATACTGGCTTCATAAAACCGTCTAAGGTTTTATGAGAACCATCGCAAATATGCCCTTTACTTGACATTTTGCAGGTGCAAAAACTTATTGTTGTTTTATCTTCAAATAATAATTTAGTCGGCAACATTCCAGTTCCGTGATGCGAACCATCGCAAAAGGGTTGATTACTACTCCAACCGCAATTACAGTAGCTATATATACCTGGTTCTAATTCTTGACGAATTGATTTAAACCCAGCACTTCTTTTTTCAGTTATGTTCATCTTATTTATCGTGATGTTGTAGTGGTTTGGTATTAAATTTTTCTACGAAACCGTGAAGAAAAGCTGGCCCAAATTTGCCAAATCTAGATAGAATGGCAAATACTTCCGATGACTGGGTATGTGCAGCATCTTTCATAAATTTTAAATAGACACCTTCTTTATAGGTTACAAAATGAATACCTATCATTTGGTAGTTTAAATCAAGCAATTCCCTGTAAAAATTTTCTCTGTTCTCATTTGGAATGTAAACCAAAGGCGACATTACTTGAAAATAGTCGTGCTCTTCATCTGAACTATATATGTCTATCCAAATTTCAGTCTCGCCTGTTTTCAGATTCCATTGTCCTAGATCATTTTCTGTTCTGCATAGTGTAGCATCTACACCAGCTAAATTTATCCCCTCCTCAACTTCCTTATAAACTTGCTGTAAGTCTATAGTTGATGTTGAATTATTTGTATCAGCCATTTAGATTAGACAATAGTTTAAGTTTCGCCTTTATCTCTTTTATTTTATCGTTCAACTCATTAACTTGTTTCTCCATACTCTGTTTAAACACATCTGCATTTTTAGAGTTTTTGAAGAATTCCATATTATTCTCTAGAGTTGATATTTCATTTTCTAGTTTTCTTAGCTCCCTTGTTTGTTTCTGCCTTTCTTGGTCTATTCTTCTGTCGTCACCAGCTGCCATAGTTTGCAGACCTATTTGGTAGGTTAGCATATTTGGTTCGGCGTCAACTCCAGATATTTTTAAGGCTTCTGGTGCGTGTTTAGCGACCATTTCGTTTAGCGCCTCAGAAAATTGTTTTTTAATACTGTCTTTATACTTTCTAGGTACAAAACCGAAACTATTAAATTTTTTCTGCAAAGATGTAATTAAATTCTGAACAGGAGCTTCAAGAGTTTCAGCCAAGGTAATTGCATTGATTTCATCAATTACTTTCTTTTTATTATCTAAGTTTTCAGACTCTTCGCTGTTTCTTTCTTTGTTCTGGTTTTGCAGTTTTTCAAAGAATAAATCGCAAGTGGTTCTAAATCTAATCCATTGCTCTTCGTTGCTTTTACCAAAACTTAATGTTTTCCACTCTTGTTGCAAATGAATAACTTCTTCGCGATGTTGCTCAGGGTTTTCAGCTTGAGATAAACTCTCAATTTGCTTGATTAACTCTTCTTTATTTTTAAATCTTTCGCTATCTTCTTTCTTTTGCTCTTTATAGTATTCATTTCTTTTCTTAAAGAAAGCATCTAAAGCAGTATTGAACTTGAGTTTCAGATCATCTTGATTAGAATAAGCTACTGCTCCTATTTTGTAATAGTTATCGCGAAGTTGTTTAATCTGGTCGCCAGCCTTAAATAGTTGTGTTCTATTTTCATTAACCATTTCTGTAATTTGATTAATGCGGGTGATAATCTCAAGTTTAGCCTCAAGGTTTGCCTCTCTATTTTTTTGATAAAGTTTATTTTCCTCTACTACTTTATCTTTATATGATTGCAGAGCCTCTCTATATTTTGTCATTAGGTCGCCAAGTAGTTCATACTTTACTCGACCAGTGTTTGCCCATTCATCTTGATATTCTTTATACAATACTGATGCTTCTTGCATATTTTCCATTTTTGCAAGTCGCTCTATTTTGGCAATTATGTCTTTTTTTATCTGCAAATTCTTCTGCTGATCTAAATTTCTTAATTCCTTTTCTATTTTCAGTGCATCGTAAAATCTATTACCGATTGCCTGTAAACTGCTTCTTAGTCTTGATTGGTCTTCCTTAGGCACTGGACCTAAAGACCTATATTCATCATTTATACCTCTATAATCAGCTAATGCATTTGCTACGTGTGGATTGTCAGCTAATGAACGCATTGACTCTAAAAGTTCAAGCTTTCTTTTTAAATTATCGTCACGTAGTTTATTGTTGTTATCTATATAGCTCTGCCTACTATTTCTAAATGTCTTTAGAGCAGCAAACATTTCATCTTTCAATTCCTGATATGGATCAACAAATTCATCGGTCTCAGGCTTATCGGGCTTTTGATCCCATTCTTCCTTTACTGCATTAGTTAATAGGTTTACTTTCTCCATAAAGAAAACTTTCGCTTCAGATACATTCTTAGAAATATTGTATCTATGCTGCTCTTCAACAGCATCTTTCATAAATTGGATAATTTCTTCTGGCGTTTGGTCGCTAAAGATTAATCGTTTTATCCATTCTTCGTCTATTACTTCTTCTTGCTTCACATACCTTGCTTGCCTCTCAGTTTTATCTTGAGGCTTATGTTCAGGTACTGCCTTAATATCTTCTGGAGTAGTAATTTCAGTTACAACAGGAGAAATTGAATCTGCATCAATCTCAGCATTAGTAATTAGAATATCATCAGAATTTGGAATTGCTTCTAACTGAATAGGTTCTTTTACCTCTTGCACATCATTAACAACATCATCATTTATTACTACAGTTTTATTTTCATCTACAATAGGTGTTTCAATTATCGCAACTACTTGATCATTATGAATTTCAGGAGTAGGTTTTGTAACAATAGATTCGGGTTCAGCGATAATGTCACGACCACCGTCTGCTTCTTCCTCTATGTGTAGCTGTTGGTTATCACTATTGTCCACATATTCTAATGCATCCTGTGGGGGTATGTTTAAATCAGGCTTTGCCTCATTTACCAGAGCATCTCTAGATTGCAAAGTATTATCTTCTGAAATAACCTGGCGAATTTCTTCCGGTTCATTTACTGCGTTAACAACCTCATTCTCAGAAGAAGAATCAGGCGTATTTTCGTGTTTTACATCCATTTCAGTTTCAACATTTGGTGTACTTGAATCAATTAACTCAGTATCACGTTTAACTATTAGTTCAGAGCTATTGTGGTCGTTGTCCGCTGTTGTCTCAATTTTTGGTAATTGGACTACAGTTATATTTTCCTCACTTAGCTCATTGTTCTTATTTTCCATTAGGAATAAGTTGTATCTCGATTAACAGGAATATTTTTGTACAAATATACAAGTTCATAGATGTAAGATGATTCCAAAAACTATTACAATTACAGAATGTCCTCGGGATGCTATGCAGGGCATCAAAATGTTTATCCCGACTGTTGAGAAAATTTCCTATCTGAACAAGCTACTGCTATGCAATTTTGACATTTTAGATTTTGGCAGCTTTGTAAGTGCTAAGGCAATACCTCAGCTGGTAGATACAGCTGCTGTGTATATGGGCATTGAGGCAAACATAACCCAAACTCAACTACTATGTATTGTAGCAAATATAAGAGGTGCAGAATATGCAATACAATATCCAGCAATTAGTTATGTAGGTTTCCCACTTTCCATAAGTGAAACTTTTCAACAGCGTAATACAAATAAGTCTATTGCTGCATCTGAAATAGAGCTAGCAATTATGAACGAAACAGTGCAAAATTCTGGTAAACAAATGGTTGTATATTTAAGTATGGGTTTTGGAAACCCTTATGGTGACGAATATGGTCTGGACATACTAAGTGAATTCACTGAAAAGATGTTTAAAATGGGCATTAAATTCATCAGACTAAGTGATACCCTAGGTAGTGCAGATAATGAATTAATTACCAATGCATTTAATGAGATTATTTCTAATTATCAGAATATTTCAATTGGTGCACATTTACACGCTACGGCTTTAGATGCTAATTCTAAAATAAAATCGGCTTTATTAGCAGGTTGTAACACTTTAGATGGAGCAATATTGGGTTATGGAGGTTGTCCTTTAGCAGATGATCATTTGACAGGGAATATTGACACACTTAATATTTTACAATGTGCTGAAGATATGGGAATTGAGCATAGTGTAAATATATCTGCCATAGAGGAGGCAAAGCACCAAGCGAATTATATTTTTAGTAAATACTTATAAATTTACTGTATTGATTTTGCATACCTACCTTTGAATGCTCAAAATACGGACTAATATTCAGTGGCATTACAATGTGGTATAGTCGGCTTGCCTAACGTAGGTAAGTCAACTCTTTTTAATTCTTTAAGCAGTGCTAAGGCACAAGCTGCAAACTTTCCCTTTTGTACAATAGAACCAAACATTGGTGTGATAACTGTACCTGATCCCAGGTTACAGGTATTAGCAGAATTGATAAATCCGGAGAGGGTAGTACCAAATACTATTGAAATAGTAGATATAGCAGGCTTGGTAAAAGGTGCCAGTAAAGGCGAAGGTCTTGGGAATCAATTCCTGGGAAATATACGCGATACTGATGCTATAATTCACGTAGTTAGGTGTTTTGATGACCCAAATGTGGTACACGTAGATGGTAATGTAGATCCAGTTAGGGATAAAGAGGTTATTGATATTGAGTTGCAATTTAAAGACTTAGACTCAGTTGAGAAACGCATACAAAAAACAGAAAAACTAGCCAAGACTGATAAAACAGCTGCCAAATTTTTAGAAATTTTAAATTCAGTAAGAAATCATTTATTGCAGGGTAAAAATGTAAGATCGCTAGAGTTAACACCTGAAGAAAAACTAGAAATTCACGATCTTCACTTATTAACCATTAAGCCTGTATTGTACATAGCTAATGTAGATGAGGAAGCTGTAGTAAGTGGTAACGAGTTGGTAGAGAAGCTGAAACTATCTATTGCAGATGAGAATGCTGAAATATTAATGGTTAGCGCCAAGATAGAATCAGAAATCTCGGAAATAGCAGATAATGATGAGCGAGCTGGGTATTTAGCAATGTATGATTTAACAGAGCCTGGAGTAAATAAATTGATTAGATCTGCATATTCCTTACTGAAATTAAATACTTATTTCACAGCTGGTGTTAAAGAAGTAAGAGCTTGGCCTATTGGTACAAACTTTAAAGCACCACAAGCAGCTGGTGTTATTCATACAGATTTTGAAAAAGGATTTATACGTGCTGAAGTTATTGCATTCAATGATTTCGTTTCATTAAAGTCTGAGACAGCGTGTAAAGAAGCTGGCAAAATGCGCGTCGAGGGTAAAGACTACATTGTAGCAGACGGAGACGTGATGCACTTTAGATTTAATGTCTGATGATTTAAACTTAGACTTATCCATTTGTTACATAATTAACATTATGTTAAGTTGAATTCAGCATAACTTGAATTGAGATCCCTTATAAAGTAATAATGCCGACAACTCATAGTATGAGAAGTCGGCATTTATCATAATAAAGAAATACTTTTAAACCTATTTTAATTCGTCACGAAGTTTGGCGTATTTGTTGAAATCATCCATTTTACCAATCTGTGCGCTTAATTGACTCAAAGCGTTGTAGGCAGCTTTTAATTGATTCTTTGGGTCTTTACCTACTTTATATATTGAAACTGCTTTTTCTAAATATTTTGAAGCTTGAGGCCATTGCTCTTTAGTTAAATCTTCAAATTTCTTTTGATCAGCAGGTTTCTTACTATTCATATATGCTTTAGCATATTCTACCCCCTTGTTAAAGTAGTTTATTCCAATATTATAATTGGTAGCAAAACCCTCAGGATCTAATTCCAACGCTTTCGCCATCATATCTTTAGCTTCAGTGTCCATTTGCAAGTCTGCGTACAGGTTGGCAACAACCACATATATATCTGACCTTTTCGGGTTTCTAGCTATGGCCTGTTTACCTGCCTCTATGGCTTCTTTCTTTTTACCTTCGGCTACCAACAGATTTAATTTTTCTATAAGAACGGTATTTTGTTGGTCCTCGTTGGTAATTTGAGCAATACCTAGATCTAAAATTGCGATAGCAGAATCTATCTTACGATCATTTTGATAGATTTTAGACATTCTAAGGTATGGAACTGCCTGATTATCAATCTTTGCATTAATCATATTCATATATAGAATTTTAGCATCTGATTTCCTGCCTATGCTATCTACAGCTACTGCTACTCTAATTTTAATATCATTTAATGCTAGTTTGTATTGAGCCAGCCTATTATCAACAAATACTTTCCTTTCACCCACATTTGGGTAAATTTTCAAGTAAGCGCCTAGATTCAATTCAGTACCAGCATAGTCTCCTTTACTAAATGATTCAAAGCCACTAATTAAGAACTTATCTAGTTTAGGAATTAAGGTATCTAATATATCGTCCGTTACTTTTTTCTTAGTTTTAGGTGCATTTTCTATTTCTAGCCCTTTTAGGTAAGCACTTACCATAAGGCTCTGAGCCATCGGGTATTTACTTTTAATGCCTACAGCAGCAGCATCTTGCATAATTCCACCATACACATTTCCCATTATATAATAAGTTTTAGCATTTAATGCTGTTTCAGGATTTTGTGATGCTAGGTTAATAGCTTCAACAGCTTTATCATAGTCCTTATCTTTTAGGTACTTAGATGCTGAATTAAGTTTATCTACTTGCGCAGATAATCCAACTGAGAAAATTAATCCTCCAAACAATAATAGGCTATTCTTCATCTTCGTCGTCATTATCTGTTGTTTCATCATTATCTAATTCTACAGGCTCATCAGCATCTGCATCAGTCGGTTGGTCTTTTATTTCTGCAACACCCTCCTCAGTGACAGCAAATTCATTTTCTACCAATACTTCCAACATTTCTTCTTCTTCAGCCTCAACTAGTGCAATACTGGCTATGTCATCACCGCTATTTAGTTTTATTAACCTTACTCCCTGTGTCGCACGACCCATTGACCTAATTTGTCCGATTGGCATTCTAATTAAAATACCATTTTTAGTGATGATAAGTAAATCGTTTTCTTCTTCCTTAACATTCAAAATACCGACCAATTGTCCAGTTTTCTCAGTAATAAGCATTGTTCTTATTCCCTTACCACCTCTATTGGTAACACGGTATTCTGATTCGTCACTACGTTTGCCATATCCGTGGCTGGACACTACCAGTATGGTTTCATCGCTTACACTTTCGTTATCTACTTTGGTGGGAACGTTAATCATACCGATTACCTCGTTATCTTCTTCTACACTTAGTCGAACTCCGCGTACTCCAGTACTATTTCTACCCATTGGCCTAACTCTATGCTGTTCAAACCTAATCGCTTGTCCATATTTTGTTGCCATTATTACATCTCGGGTATCATTCGTCAACATTGCACCTAGTAATTGATCATCTTCAGCTATGTTAATGGCAATAATTCCACGTTGCCTAGGTCTGCTATACGATTCTAATGCAGTTTTTTTAATAACACCTTTTTTAGTGCAAAAGAATATGTAATTGTTGTTAACATACTCTGAGTCACTAAGGTTTTTAACCGTGATATAAGCACGAACTTTATCCCCTGCCTCTATTTGAATTACATTTTGAATTGGTCTTCCCTTAGAGTTTTTAGATCCTTCTGGAATTTCATATACCCTTAACCAGTAGCATTTACCATTTTCTGTAAACAGCAACATATAGCCGTGGTTTGAGGTAGTAAATAGATCTTCTATAAAGTCTTCTTCTCTACTAGATGCTCCCCTACTTCCTCTGCCGCCTTTACCTTGTCTTTTATATTCTCTTGATGTTGTTCTCTTTATATAACCTAGATGCGATATGGTTACAACAACCTCTTCATCAGGTATAAGGTCTTCCATTGTTAGGTCGTCACCAGAATACACTATTTGAGTTCTTCTGTCGTCACCAAACTTTTCTGAAATGCCAATTAATTCCTCTTTTATTATGTCCATTCTTAAAGACTTGTCTGCCAATATCTCTTTAAGTCTTAAAATGGTCTTCATCAATTCATCAAACTCGGCACGAATTTTATCACGTTCTAGTCCAGTAAGTCTTTGCAACCTCATATCTAAGATTGCTTTAGCTTGAATCTCACTAAGACCAAATGTTTCCATTAGTCCCGTTCTAGCTATATCAGGTGTTTGAGAACTTCTGATTAAAGCAATAACTTGGTCTAAGTGGTCTAATGCAATTAATAAACCCTCTAAAATGTGGGCTCTTTTTTCAGCTTCATTTAGTTCAAATTGAGTTCTACGTACTACTACTTCGTGTCTATGTTCTACAAAGTACCTAATTAAGTCTAAAAGGTTTAATGCTATTGGCCTACCCTTTACCAGAGCTATGTTATTTACATTAAATGTATTTTGTAACTGGGTATTTTTATATAGTTTGTTTAGTACAACGTGTGCATCAGCATCTTTCTTTATCTCATAAACAACACGCATACCACTGCGATCACTTTCATCTCTTATCTCGCTAATTCCCTCTATTACTTTTTCATTAACCAGATCAGCTGTTTTAGCCACCATATTGGCTTTATTTACCTGATATGGTATTTCAGAGATTATAATTCGCTGTCTGCCATTAGGTAATTCTTCTATTTCGGTTTTACCACGCAATACAATTCGACCTCTACCAGTCTCAAATGCATTTTTAACGCCCTCATAACCATATATAATACCCCCTGTTGGGAAATCAGGTGCCTTAATGAAGGTTCTTAAATCGTCTATTGTAATGTCATTATTCTCTATGTAGGCAACTATACCTTCTATTACTTCTCTTAAATTATGTGGGGGCATATTTGTTGCCATACCCACGGCAATGCCAGAAGCTCCATTTACTAAAAGATTCGGAAATTTTGCAGGTAATACGGTTGGTTCTTTAAGCGATTCATCAAAGTTGGGTCTGAAATCGACCGTATCTTTATCTAAATCAGTTAATAGTTCCTCTGCCAATTTGGTTAAGCGCGCCTCAGTATAACGAAGTGCGGCAGGGTTATCTCCATCTATAGATCCGAAATTACCTTGACCATCTACCAATAGATAACGTAATGACCACTCCTGCGCCATACGCACCATTGTTTCATATACTGATGAGTCACCGTGTGGGTGATACTTACCTAATACTTCACCTACTATTCTAGCAGATTTTTTAAATGGCCTATTGTGAGCAAGTCCCAGTTCGGTCATTCCATAAAGTACACGTCTGTGTACAGGTTTTAAACCATCTCTAACATCAGGCAATGCTCTGGAAACGATAACAGACATAGAATAATCTATGTAAGCTGTTTTCATTTCATCCTCTATATTGATGTGAATAATCTTCTCAGTCCAACTCCCTAATTCTTCCATTATAAAAATATGCGCTAAATTAGTATTTTTATACCGTATATGCAGGGTAAAGTCCCTCTATATTGTGTTAATAAGCAAGCATAATGTTAATAAAATTTAAAGTTTTTATCGTAAAAAAGCCAATTATATTGGCAACTATTGTCATACTCATATTAAATCAATCAATAGGATTTTGTCAAGGAACTTTAGAATTTGATGTAAAGAGATATGATATTAAGTTAGACTTAACTAAAGCTCTGAACAAAATAATAACAGGAGATACCAAAATTAGTATTAATGCACTGAAAGACAATCCATTGAAAATAGAATTAAACCTATTGCAGTTAAAGGTAGATTCTGTTTATATAAATGGAGTAACTAGTGTATTTAGTTATGACAATAAGTTATTAAGCATAAATCTAAAATCAGGTATAAAAGCTGGTGATCAGATTCAGATTAGGGTAAAATATTCAGGTACACCTTATTTCGACCCATCAGGCTTTGGTGGCGTAGTTCTTAATACTTCAGACAGCGGTTGGTTCTACAATATGGGGGTTGGCTTTACTGTTCATCCACCCAGTTTAGGTCAAGCTTGGTTTCCCTGTGTAGATAATTTCACAGATAAAGCTTTGTTTTCTTTTGAAATACTAACTACTCCAAATTTAACTGCAGTTTGCAACGGAAATTTGGAAAGTATAGAGATAAGGAACAATATAAAATATACGAAGTGGAAACTAAATCAACAAATTCCAACCTATTTAGCCTCATTTGCTGCTAGTAAATACTTGCTATATAAAACTGATTACACCACCAGAAATAGTAAACAAAAGAAAGATATATTAATCTATAATTCAGTTCGATTTGCAGGAATAAATGCAATTGCAGAACATTTTGCAAAATTGCCTGAAGTTCTAGATATATATGAAGAATTTTTATGTGATTATCAATTTGACCGAGTAGGATACATAGGCATACCCTACAGTGGTGGTGCTATGGAACACGCTACTAACATAGCATACCCAGCGTCTGCAATGAATAGTAACGGAGATATTAGTCTTTGGATTCACGAATTGGCGCACCATTGGTTTGGCGATTTGCTGACTTGTGATAATGCTACATCTATGTTTTTAAATGAAGGCTTTGCCAGTTATTTTGAAGGCTATGTATTTGAAAAGCTATATAACAAACAAGCACGGGTTGATCATCAACAGGGGCAGCTGTTGCAGGCAGTATGGTATGCTCCAGCTTATGAAGGAGCTTTAAATCCAATCTTTCCGACTTCAGCTGATAACACTTATAGTCAAACAGTATATAGTAAAGGCGCCATTGCACTTCAAACTTTAAATCACACCTCAAATGGGTCAAACTTTATGACTGACATAGGTGGACTTACTTGTCAAAGGGGAAATAGCACCTGGTCATATTTAGATTTTAAAAACTATATGGTTTTGAAATCCGCTAAACGCGAAAAGTTTTTTAAAGCTTGGATTGAACAAGGTGGCTGGCCTGAATATGAAATTGCTAACAAAACAATAATAGGAGACTATCCAAATAAGAAAGTAACTATTACTTCTAAAATAAATCAAAGGGGCGGTGCAAATGAATATCCTACAGAAAACTTAAGTTTCACAGCAGTATTTAGAAATGGGACAAGACAAACATCTTTAGTTGGAGAGACTATGAGTCTCGCTCAAGAGCCTGAATTTATAGGACTGAACTTAGATAACGATTTAGGAGAAGCAGTAACACGACAAATTGTTGATTTGAGTACAAGTACTAATACGGTACAAAAAGGTGTAAAGATGCAAATAAAAAAAGGAATCTCTGTGCTTGGATTCGCCCTTATAGAGCATCACTTTATGCCGCCTGTCAAAGGGAAAGATTTCCCTAATAATCTAATATTAAGTCGAGATAGATATTGGAGAGTATTGGGTAAAGAGTTGACTATTGTAAATCTAGAGTTATCGCTACCCTACGATACTAGAAAAACTAATAATATAAATGTAGGTGGCTATTTGGACACTACTTTCAATAAGTCTAAGGAAGACAGTCTAATGTTGATGTACAGGCCAGATGGTAATAGTGCTTGGGTGATAGTTACAGATGCTACTAGAAATAAAGGTGCAAACTCTAATGATGGTGTAGGCAGTTTTGTAATTAAAAATTTTAAACCTGGCGATTATTGCTTTGCACTACAAGATGTTAAAAATTCTATTAACTATCAGCGACCTAAAAAAAGGAATTTGGTGGATATTAGTGTTATTAATCGTCAGCTCAATATAAAATCAACTGAACTTGTTAGCCAGCTTCATATTTATGATAATATTGGAAAAACTGTTTATTACAATTATCAACCTAATAAAGAATATAACTTAGATGTAAGTGACTATTTAACCGGATTTTATTTAATAACTGCAAAGTTTTTAAATGGAGAAACTAATACCAATTCAATATTTATAAGAAGGGATTAAATGAATTCCATTTTGCCAATCTTTTTCTAAAACATTTTTAATGGCTATGACTAAGGTTTCTAATTCTTGGTCATCATTTAAATTAAACTGTAATACCGGACAATAATCTATAGAATTAAAATAATTTTGGTATTGATGTTCAACATTTTGCAGATATTTAGATTCGATATTCAGTTCATAAGTACGTCCTCGTTTTTGTATATTTCTTTGTAGAACCTCGACAGATTTAGATAAATATACTATAATAT
>JAWXCF010000083.1:0-4335 GCA_034440515.1 Bacteroidota bacterium | reverse complement strand
TACTGTAAGTTTTTTTATAAATTCATTCTTTTGTAGTAGTAATATTACAACTCTTTATGCTAAACACATTTTTAATGCAATTAGTGGTGCCGGCACTTAGCTTATCACACGAATTTTATCTAAAGCTAAGGGAATCAGCCATTGCATTTATACCTAGATTCATATTTGCATTTATACTTATCATATTTGGTTGGTGGTTCATTAAAATATTAATGCGCATATTGACGAAGGTCCTTATGCTGCGTCCGGTAGATTTAACCTTAAAACAATTTATTTCCAGTTTATTGGGGGTATTTCTTAAGGTATTATTATTCATTACCGTAGCAGGGGTATTGGGCATTACTACGGCCAGTTTGGTTACTGTGATTGGGGCTGCTGGCTTGGCAATCGGCCTAGCATTACAGGGCAGCCTCAGTAATTTTGCAGGTGGAATGCTAATTCTATTTTTTAAACCCTTTAAGGTGGGTGACTATATTAAAGCTCAAAACTATCAAGGCAAGGTGGTAGAAATTCAGGTGCTATATACCATTTTGAATGCAGATGATAACCGAAAAATAGTGATACCAAATGGTAACCTAAGTAACAATGGGATTGAGAACTTTACAGCCAATGACCTGAGAATGATAAATATATTCATCTATATAGATCACAGCAATGATTTGTTAAAAGCCATTAACTTGTTGCAAAAACTGATAGCTGAAGAAACAAGAGTTGCGCCTGATACTACAAGTGAAGTAATGGTAAAAGAGGTTTCAGAAAAAGGAATTAAGCTAAATATTAACCTATGGGTGACTAGGCAAGATTTTTTTGTGATACAATCTGAACTATGGCAGAAAATAAAGCTGAAGTTTGATTTACACCACATCCAGATTCCACCTAAGTATGAGTATCCACAGTATAACAGAACTGAATAATAAGTTGAGGTAAGTAAAATTTTTTTGATAATTCAGCTTTGACAAAAAAATCTATGCACAGTTTGTGAATAATATAATTGGGGCTAACTAATAAATTAAGCTTTATCACCCTTATATTTCCATCAGATTTAGTGTGAGCGATGGACGACCAACCAATACAACCGATAGATGCAGGATTATTAATGGATATGGCAGAGCTGTTGCGCGCTATAGCTCACCCTTTACGTATTAGCATTATTGAGCTGTTAAAAGATAAAAAGCAATTGACTGTAAGCCAAATACAACGGGAATTGGGAACAGAGCAAGCTGTAGCAAGCCATCATTTAATTATCCTGAAAAATAAAGACATCTTAAACAGCAAGAGATATGGGAAAACCATATTGTACAGCTTGAGAAACGAAAATATTAGCCACCTAATCTACTTTGCCAGAAAAACAATGAGCGAAGAATTAGATGCCAATCAAAGTACAGAAACTAGTAGATTTGGCATTAAATTGGGCTAAATCGTATTGAATTTACCCAAATTATTAGGAATTACATCTTACTATATGAACCCATTTGATTTATCTGAACCAGAATTTGCAAATAAAATAAATTCTAATCCTGATGCAATTGTGTTAGACGTTAGAACAGCAGAAGAATTTGCAGATGGTCACTTGCCTAATGCACAAAATATAGACTTAAGGTCTTACGATTTTGAGGAAAAAATAGATGCCTTAGACATAAATGCTACATATATAGTCTATTGCCGCAGTGGGGCTAGATCAGCTAGTGCTTGCATATTAATGAAAAGTAAAGGCTTTGCCGATTATCACAATCTGGTTGGCGGAATATTGGGGTGGACAGGCGAGATAATAAAGTAAATTAAGTCTAGCCAATTAGTTAGTTGATTTGGGATGATTTCTGCATCAGTAAACTTAGCTAGCTTAGAATTCGTTAATATTATGCTAACTGTTAGCCCTCTTCTATTGCTATTATTATGATGATTAGACTATTATTTCTTTGTATTGCTTTTATATTCAGCGTAAACCAAATAGCTGTTGCGCAGCGTGTTTCAATTGTATTAGAGGGCTCTATGTTTGGCTTAAAAAATATTGAAACAGATAAATTTGTTGTAAAGCCAAAATACAGTTCTTCTAAAAAGTTGGCATCAGCCTACATACTAACAGATAAAAAAGGGAAAAAAGGCGCTTGGGATGAGGCTGGTAAACAGATAGTCAAAACGAAGTATGATGAAATATATCCTATATCAGATGCCTTGAACTATAAATTTCTGGTAAATCAGTCAGGTAAATGGGGCATACTAGGGCTAAAAAATAAAGTTGTGGTACCTGTAAAGTACCAAATTAAAGCAGAAGCAATTGCCAGTCTGGTAAGAAATGCCAAAGATGAATTAATAATAGATTCACTACACCCCATAGCCATAAACCAAAACGGGAAGTTTGGACTAAGTGATGGCGCAGGCAGTATTCTGTTACCTTTTAAATATGATTATATGTGTGTGTATTTACCTAGGGAAGCCTACAATAAGAGTGAATATGCAGCATTTGACCTAAGGATTTTGACCCAACAAGGCAATAGTTGGAATGTAGTAGACGGTAAAAGTAGGGTTGTTTGGTCTAGTGCAGGCGGTGAAGTATTGCGTGTTGACGATAGTTATATATTTCTACTAACTGGTGATGTGATTGCTGCTTTTGAGATTGGAACTGGCGCACCCATCAGTTATGTAGCTAACAAACAGAACTCAGGATATATTTTTCAGAAAAACGGGAAATACGCCCTAATGAGCGGCAACCTACTTTTATTAACTGAGTTTAGCTATGATTCACTTAGCTATATAGTAAATGATGGTGAAAAAGGAGTATTATTAGCTGCCAAAGAGAAAGATAAGTTTTTCATTTTAAATGAGTACGCAGTAAAATTAGACATAGAGGGCTATGATGAAGTTGCCAAAATATGTGCGTCAGACCTGAAGTCTCCAATTATGGTAAGACGTGGTAAACTTTGGGCAATGATGGGTATAAATGGACAGTTAATCACAGAGTTTAATTTTCAAGACTTCCTGTGCAACGGCAAGCGTAAAATTGTTGCTGTGAATAGATTGGGTGTAAAGGAGAATATTGGTTATGATGGTATCATCTTATCTAAATAACTAAATAGTGATGTGGTTTATCTATTTATTATTGGGTTTCACATTATCAAGCCCTTGCTTAGCCCAATCTAAGTATGCACAGTTATCAGCTGATATGCTGGTAAAAATAAAAGGACATCAAGATATAGATCCAGACTTGGCTAATCTAGCCACAGTTTCTCTTGATACCTTAGCTAAAGACTTAACGAACCAAGATGATAGAAAAGCATTTTGGTTAAACCTATATAACACCTATACCCAATATAGCCTTACTGATATCAAGCTATTAAACGATTATGCCAATAAACGCAGTCGATTTTTTAACGACAGGAGATTCAATATTGCACACACATCCATCAGCTTAAAGGATATTGAGCACGGTATGTTGAGACATAGCAGCATAAGTTGGTCACAGGGTAGGCTTCGAAAATTGATAACAAGAAGCATTGAGCGTAAATTGCGTATTGAAAGGCCAATAGATTATCGCATTCACGCCGCGCTGAACTGTGGTGCGCATAGTTGTCCACCTATTACCATATATATACCCCGCATTGTAAATGAACAGTTAGAATTTGCTATGATTAACTATATGGCAGATGCTACTCAGCTAAAACAAGGGGGAGAGGTTTTGATATTGCCCAGAGTAATCTATTGGTTTCGGGGAGACTTTGGCTCTAAACGAGAACTTCATAACATATTGGTGCGCTACAACGTGATAAAGGAAATTGAGAATCCTAAAATAAAGTATGCTCCTTGGGATTGGGAATTATTCACCAGAGCGTTTAATTAGGATCTGGTTTAAATGGGAATAAACTTTACTATTTGACTTTAAATTTTATTTCTAATTCTGTGTATGTTGATAAGGGCTTTGATAATTTGCAATAATCAATATCTAAGCCTTTTGCAAAAAAAAGGTATCTTTTTTTTTACTTTGTTATCATTATCTTTATCAGACTCTTCTGTTACTATCATAACAGAATTACTTTTATGAATTTGATTTAGAGTATAGATTAACATTATAGAGTCAGTACTTGATATATATTCATTTACCAAGTTATCTACTTCCAGTTTAGTTATATTGTTGGTTTTAATCAAACCTGTATTCAATCCTTGGTTACTTTTTGTAATTATGTATTTAGTTGGTTTAGGCGCAATCATATTTTTTGTTTTAACTGAGTACTTGAATTCTTTATTTACTTTTTTATCTAATAAAAAATCCAATGTATTAACAATTAATCCTTTATCAATTCTGTTACATTCTTCAAATACTTTATCAATAATAATTATATC
>JAWXCF010000082.1:0-53119 GCA_034440515.1 Bacteroidota bacterium | reverse complement strand
GTAAGGATCAGTGTGAATATCTGTAACATGTAGCATTTTCCAAACTTTTGCAGATTTATCTATCGGGGGTAATACTTTATGTCTAGGTTTATCTTTAAGTAATTCTGTTGCGAAATCATCTGCATTTAACTCCAAAGGATTTTTATCACAGGACGTAACAAATAATATTAAGCTAAATACCAATAGTTTATTTACGTATTTTTAAGGTTTTGTCATATTATTTTATAAATAATTTAAATAAAGTTTCTTCAGTAAGAATACAAAAAAACCCCAACTATTATTAGGTGGGGTTATGAAACTATATGTTTAAACAAATCTTTGATTACTAATATTCAACTACCCACCACCGTTCAGGATCTGTAAGTTCACATCTATCATCGGAATTAAAGTAAATATGGTAGTTGGGTTTCTTTTTAAATTTATAATGAAGAGCACCATAAGTTGTACCTAGGTCGCAATTATCGAAATCGATTAAATCTGGATATGAATATACGGTGACAGCTTGTGAGCTATCCTCTATTAATACACCATTTGTACTAATACGTACCATTTGATCTATTGGATTATATTTATAAGCACTATCACCAAACTGTATATTTTGGACTGAATATAGTTTAAAGTGGGTACGTTCAGTATTGATTGGAATAATTGAAGGAATATAATTTCCTCGTACAGGATATTCTTCTAAATTACCGACCCAAGATGCAGTAAAAGTATCCCTACCATTTAAAATCTGCCTGATTACCAATGTATCAACTTTTATCATATATCTATTGGCTCGTATAGCAAC
The DNA here is from genome assembly GCA_034440515.1 of Bacteroidota bacterium. Classification (GTDB taxonomy): domain Bacteria; phylum Bacteroidota; class Bacteroidia; order CAILMK01; family CAILMK01; genus JAWXCF01. The sequence goes on along the minus strand of JAWXCF010000082.1, from coordinate 52,329 downwards.
AGTATCAGTATGAGTTCTAATTGATACGAATCTAACAGGACCTTTACTCCTTAATTCAAAAGTAAAACCACCGTAGTAGGTACAGTGTAGATTAATTTGATGGAATACAGCTATTAAATTTTGTGATGTTACATCAATTCTAAATCCTGGCTCTCCCCACTCGCCATATACCTCACCCAATACACTATTATAATAAGTAACTTGACCATTTCTAAAAGTACAGCCAATTACACCAAAATCTAAAATAATTCTAGTAGGTACACTTGTTGAATCAATAGTCACAGTGGTACATCCACTCATAAATGTAGTATCTCCATCACCATTTTTTTTACCGCGACCAGAGGCTTTACCTAATTCAGCTTGCATCATTTCTGATATTTCAAGAGCAACTTTGTTGTTCTCAGAAGAACTTTTAGAGAATTTTAAATTCTTTTCTGTATTAGCTAGATCACTGGAAATTTTCTTACAGCTGTTAAGAAAAAATACGCCTACAGCTAAGCATAATAACAATACACCAAATAGGAATTTGGGATTTCTAGGGTTAAAATTAAGTTTTTGTAACATATTAATAGAATAAAATAAACCTTGACTGTTACAAGTTTAGCGAATTATTTTAATATAAATGACTATTTTCAATATTAATTAAATGATAACAGTCATTTAATAAATGTCTGTTATATTTAACTAGATGCAATCAAAAATGTAAGTATTGGCACTTATCAACCTAGCTTAATCTAAGATTGAAATTATTAGAACCTATTATCATTTTCGCCTTATTATCACAATCACCGTTTTTAAAATCCATTTTCTGTTTAACATCACTTTTTTAAATTAAATGCATCAAACCCTTAGATATGTATTTGCTGTTGCCCTCTAAAAAAATTCTCTATAATGTTGATATTTTTAGGTCGCTATTGTCTTTTTGATTTATTCCTGAAGTATTACTTTCTGTAACTACCTTGATAAGTATTGGTTTATTTTTCTTAAAACTATGTTTATGAAAAATAAAAATCAATATGGTTTAATATTTCTAATCTAATTTTACATTTCCTAATAATATTAATCTTTACACCAAATGCTAAAAATTATTTGTAGCTGGAATTGTTCTAATAAAAAAGCCACTTAAAGCAAAGCTATAAGTGGCTGGACTATGATTGGATAGACTAAAGTTTAGTTCATTTTAAAATCATAGGTTTTGCCACCTACACTACAGGTAGCGTTATTATCGCAATTGCCAGAGCCAAAATCCAATGTCTGTGTTGTACCAGCGTTATACTGAATGTTAATAGAGCCTGCACGTATCCATTTACATAAGATAGCAACGTTTAATGGTTTTACTATGGTTAATGAATATGTAGTGTTGTCACTTTTTACGCCTACTGCACTACCAGTTATATCCCATACATTGTCTATAGCAATCAAAGGTGTATTATATCCATCTGTCCACTCATAAGATCTGGTGCTGTTCCAAGTCCAGCTATGCGTGTTGAATGTAACTTTGTGATTTTCTACTACTAAGTCAAATACTTGTTTACCAGCAGTATTAGTACCCATATTTTTGACAGTTAATTTGCCCTCTTGTTTTACAGAGTCTCCATTTACTATGACACCATATCCATCTAAAGTAATTACAGCATAAGAACCTTTAGTATGGTATTTACCATATAGTTGTACGTTCAGTTTTCCAAATCTAATTCTGCCGTCGTTACCAGTACAATTGCCCGTAAAAGTAATAGTCATAGTTTTTGGATTTCTGCTAGAATCAACACTTACCTCTGCACAAGTGCCTAATATGCCATCAGCAATTGTATTTTTTCCCAATCCTGGGTTTTCGTTAGCCGATTCGTCATTTACAGCAACAATGTCTTTCCAAGAATTTTCTGCTGTTGAATAATCCATACTTGCTTTTGTTTGTGCATCAGCCGCATTAGGATCATCATCATCTTTTTCACAAGATGTTGTTAAAATAGTAGTTGAGGCTACTGCGGCAACTAACAAATACATAAGTAACTTTTTCATTTCAATATTATTATTCTAGTTTGAGTTATAGATAGTGAATAATGTATAAGGTTTAAATAGTGTTATCTAATTATTTTTAGATGACTTGATTTAGTCCCAGATTGAATAATTACAATAAAAACTCCTGATTTTAAATTAATGAGTGGTACTTTAGCCTGATTTTCATTGCAGATAGTTTGTATAACTAGCTTGCCATCAGCAGTATATATACTAATGTTTTTAACCTGCAATGTTATTTTTTGATCAAAGTTTAGCAGTAGTTCAGCTTCAGTTTGGGTATAGGTAAAATTCAACTTTTTAGTTGAAATAGGTATACTATTGGTTTTTTGTAGTTGAAATAAAAATACTCCGTGAGTCATATCTACTGCTAATACATTATTACTGTTAAAGTAAGGATACATATTCCAAACCCCATTAAAATTTTTATACCTGTCGTCATTAGGAAATTGATCATTTTCAGGGTAAGTGTCATAATTCGCGAACAATTTAGGTTGTTCAGGATTCTTAATGTTCCACAATACAACTCCGTCTAAATAATTAGACGTATATAAAAGTGAATCGGTTATGGGAAACATATTGTGGGTTAGTCCAGCATTTTCAGGTCTAAATCCGAAAAGTGATACCAAACTATAGTCCGTATTTATTCCCTTTAATATGTTGTTAATGTCGTAGCATTTTATTCTTTTACCCTCAGTTTCTTCTGTAAAATATAGGTACCCACCAATAGTATCAACAAATGAACTATGATTATAACCCAAATCTGGATATATATCAATATGTTGAATTAGTTTGGGTGAACTAGTTAATTTAAGGTCATAAATATATAATCCGTCTGGACCACAGCTAATGAAGGCAAAGGATTTATACATAAATATGTCGTGGGCTTCCTCAATGTTTGCAAAATTAGCCTGAGTATATACCTGTACTACTTTATATTTAAGGGGGTTAGCTATGTCTATTATAACCAATGGTAACTGCTCAAATACATTGATTCCAGAGTTTTTGTCTTTTATGTATCTACCTGCCCCTATCAGATACATATAGTTTTTATAAATATGAATAGTATGTACTCTTGCTACTATAGAATCTGGTAATACTGTATAGCTAACAATATTTTTAGAAATATCACGAAGGTCTGCAATTACAAATTTTGCTGAATTTGAACATTTGTCTTCACTAAAGAATGCAAATTGTGCATAGGTTTTAAATTCTCTATTGTTGCAACCTTTAGTACCTGAGTAGATTGAGCTGACGCGCTTTATGTTACTTGGTTGGCTTATATTTAATATTATAATGGAATCTTGCCCCCCTACAATTGCATATTCAGAACTGTCTATGTCAGTATAGCCCCAACAACTATTATAACGAGTTTTATTTACGCTGCCTTCATCATATTTATCCCAATTTGCGACAGGTACCAGCTTATAACTTTGGGCATTTAATAAGCCATTGTAAGCTAGGTACTTAATTATAAAGACAGCTAAAATGACAAGCCTAGATTTTCCCATATTTTCAATAAAAATAAGGAAAAATTTTAAATAAATGAAATATAAAGTTTAGACTTATAGGAGAGCAATTAATTCTTTTAACAATTGGGTCATTTTTGGTTCAGTTGCACTGGCTATCCTAATTACATCTGATAAAGTGATAGGTTGCAGGTGTTCGTGCCACCCTTCATCTGTTATTACGCTGATAGCGAACACAGGAAGCCCCATTTGGGCAGCAGCAATTACTTCTGGCACAGTACTCATACCAACCACGCTACCACCAATTATTTTTAGATATTTATATTCAGCAGCTGTTTCTAAATTAGGACCACATACTGCTACATATACTCCAGTATGAATTGGAATATTTAGAGTTTCAGCTAATGCAACACCTTTTTTAACTAAAGCTTTGGTATAAGCATTACTCATATCTGGAAATCGAGGACCTAAATCATCGTCGTTTTTACCAATTAATGGGTTGCCAGGTAACAGGTTAATATGATCATTTATAACCATCAAATCGCCAGCTTTAATTTCAGGTATCAAACTACCGCAAGCATTACTGACCATTAAATTAGTTATACCAAGATACTTCATAACCCTAACTGGAAATACAACTTGCTGCATAGTATAACCCTCATAGAAATGGAATCTACCCTGCATAGCTACTACCTGTTTACCAGAAAGGGTACCAAAAAGTAATCTGCCTGCGTGGCTTTCTACTGTACTAATCGGGAAATTTGGAATATCTTGATAGCTAATGCTATGTTGTATTTCAATTTCAGAAGCTAATTGCCCCAATCCTGTTCCTAAAATAATCCCTACCTCAGGTTTTTGATTACCAATTATATTAAAAATGAATTCTGTAGCCTCTTTAATTTGACGTAACATAAGTAATAATTTCCTGTTCAAATCTAAGTTTTTCTTCCTGCTGCCACATTACATTTATAGGAATAAAATACAAAGCTTTGTCTTCTAAATGTATCCAATTTTCAGGTTGTCTTAGTTTTACCAGGTCTTTACCAGTAGTTATTATAACTACATCATTGTTATTGCCATAATGTGCCACTATTTTCAACATATCTTTTTCTCTAAAACTATGATGATCAGGGAATCTAAGATGGTCAATATCTGGGACAAATTCTTTAATGTAATTATACAAATATTCTGGATTGGCAATAGAAGTAACCAAAAGTATTTTTTTAGTGCCTAATCTGCTAAGGTCTGGTCCTATGTGCATATCAATATCTCTTAGTTTAGAGTACTCTATGCCAGTGAAATAAAGTTGTTGCCCAGGTAGCGGTTGAATTCCCCTATATACCTTGTTTCTAGCTATCCCTTCATTCATTATTGTTTCTTCGTTTGCCTTGGTACAAATAATGAAATCAGCTCTATTTTTATTTTTCATCGACTCACGAAGCCTTCCCATAGGTAACATAAAGTCGTTGTAAAATGGATCGTTAAAAGCTGTGAGCAATATGTTTACACCACCTACTAATGATCTGTGCTGAAAAGCATCATCTAATATAACAACTTCTGTTTCTGGATAATATTTTAATATTTGCGAAATGCCGTAAGGTCTAGACTCGCACACAAAAGTCTTAGCATTTGGGCTATTTAACATTATTTCGCTGGGTTCGTCACCATAAAGCAAAGGGTCCGGTACCAATACCTCAAAAAATCCCTTGCTTTTACGTTTGTATCCTCTACTTAATATTGCTATATTTTTAACATTATGCTGTAATAAAGCTTGTGCTAAATATATGGTAAATGGAGTTTTGCCTGTACCACCTGTATTTAGGTTGCCAATAACAATGGTGGGTACTTGAAACTTTTGCTGTTTTAGAAATTCTTTGTCAAATAGTAAATTTCTGATGAACATAACTCCTCCATACATTAGAGAAATTGGCCACAATAAATATCGCCAAAGAGGGATTAACATTCTATTTGATTGCATTGGTTAAAGCAAACTTAGCAATACTATTTATTACCTAATATTAAATGTGTCATACTGAATGCTTACAATGATGAAACAGTAAATTAAAATGCTAAACTCTAATTTATATGTCTGTTCTTTATCAAATATATTCTTGAAGTTTTTTCTTAAACTCTTCATTATGAGTGCTAACTACTTGTAGTAAAATATGATTTTGAGTAACTATTAAGGGCATAATTTCTGATTCTACAAGCCTATTTTCCTCTTCACCATCTTCGCGATCGTATATAAACTTTCTGCAATTTTTTGCACCACATTTACAATCAAATGATTCGAAGTGACCATAGTAGGCATAGTAGTCCTCTTGTATTTCTTCGTCTTTGTAAATGTCTCTGACAGCAATGGAAACACTGTCGTAATTGTTAATTCCAGCTGAGTTTGGGTTGCAACTGTGGTTTACATATTTGCCTTCATCCCAAGGTATTATCACTCTATGTTTGCTGTCTAAGTAACAATATCGGTTTACTTTTAATTTACTAAAGGCGTCGAGAGATTTGTAGTGTTCAATTGAGATATTACCATCAAAGTCATCGGCAATCCAAAGTATTTCACCTTTTTTAAATTCACGTTTTGCAAAAACACTGTTGCCTTTTTCGGTTTCTTTTACGTAAGTGTCTGGGTGAAGCATATTATTTGGTTTTCTACTTGTTAATTTGTCACGAAATAAAGTCTATAAAAATAAACAAGCCTATTTCTACAAAAGTTTATAGTATAAAAAAATTATGACAAAGATTAAGGAAATCATTTTAGCGCTCGAAAATTGGGCGAAGCCAAAATGGCAAGAAAAATATGATAATTCTGGAATACAAGTTGGAGATGTAAATGATGAGCTAATGGGTGTATTGGTAAATTTAGACCTAACACTTCCTGTATTGTTAGAGGCTGTAGCTGCAAATTGTAATCTAATTATAGTGCATCATCCCATCATATTTGGTGGAATTTCTACCATTACTCCCAATAGTGAAATTGGTCAAATTTTAATTGCTGCTATTAAAAATAATGTTTGCATATATGCGCTTCATACTAACCTAGACAATTTAAATCAAGGGGTAAATGCTAAGATTGCCCAAGTTATAGGACTAAGTAATACCAAAGTACTGAAGCCAATGGCTGGTACACTAGCCACTTTTACCACTTATTGCCCAACTAAATATTTAGACCAAACCCGTCAAGCTTTATTCAATGCTGGGGCAGGGCATATAGGTGAATATGATATGGCTAGTTTTAGCAAGTCAGGGATTGGAACATTTAGAGGCTTAGAAAATTCAAAACAGAGAGTCGGAATTCGTGGGCAATTTGAAATGGTAGAAGAATATAAAATAGAGGTAATACACGAATCTGGAACTCATCATAAACTAATAGATGCTGTAAAGTCTGTAGGATATTATGAAGAAGTGGCCTACAACGTGATTCAATTAATAAATGACAACCCAATACTAGGGTCTGGAATGATCGGTGAATTAACTCTAGCAATGGAGCCACTTGAATTTTTACAGATGGTGAAAGAAAAGTTTAAGTGTGGAGTAATAAAATATACAGAATATAATAATCCAATAAGTAAAGTTGCCATTTGTGGCGGGTCAGGTTACTTTTTACTGAATGATGCATTGAAATCTAAAGCTGATGCATATATAACTGCTGATATTAAATACCATCAATTCTTTGAACCAGAACAAAAATTGATGCTTTTAGACATTGGTCATTACGAATCTGAGCAATACACAACGGAATTAATTTGTGACTATTTAATGCAAAAATTCAGTACCTTTGCCATCTTAATTTCACGGCTAAATACCAACCCAGTAAAGTACTATTGATGGAAGCAACAGTTGAACAAAAACTAGAGAATTTATATAATCTGCAAATAATTGATACCAAGATTGATAAAATTCAGAACATAAGGGGTGAATTGCCAATTGAGGTAAGCGATTTAGAAGACGAAATTGCTGGTTTGCAAACCAGACAAGAAAAGCTAAAATCTGAAATAGATGAGTTTAAAAAAGGGATAGAAGAGGCTAAACAGCAAATTAAAACTTCACAAGGGCTAATTACCAAATATGATGATCAGCAAACTAATGTGAAAAATAATAGAGAGTTTCTTGCGCTAAGCAAGGAATTAGAAATGCAGAAGCTTGAAATAATGGCCGCAGAAAAGAAAATCAAAGATTTGAATGCCCAAATTGATGAGAGAAAATCTGGGATGGAAACTACCAAGGCACTACTTGAAGATAGAAAGACAGAACTAGGCCATAAGAAAGGGGAATTAGATACCATTACAGGTGAGACTATAAAAGAGGAAAATGAGTTGAGAAATCTTAGAGATAATGCTGCAACTCAAATAAATGACAATAGGTTGATGCAAGCCTATAAAAGACTACGTGACAACGTGAAAAATGGTCTTGCAGTGGTAACAATAGACAGAAATGCCTGCGCAGGTTGTTTCTCTAAAATTCCACCACAAAGACAATTAGACCTACGTCAAAGGAAGAAAATCATAGTTTGCGAAAACTGTGGTAGGGTTTTAGTCGATAATGATTTAGCAGAAAACTCAAACATTACATTAGAAGAAACGTTGATAGCTGCAAAAGCATAACACTTTAAAATGATAAAAACAAAGTTGAGGTATAAGAATTATTTGTCAATTGTTTTTATTTTCTTAGCCCTCATACTGCCAATAAATCAAATTTATTCTGATAGCATTCAGACTAATAATGAGAAGGCAAACAAAAGTTTTGATTTAAGCCCGCACATTAAGCGGGCTTATTTATTAATATGGCAAGGTGAACCAGTCAATCCATATGCTGAAAATTCAGATACCTATATAAACGGTCTAAGTTACTGGATTGGCGACCTAAGGAACTTTATAGACTATTTAGGTACTAATAGTGATGCTAGCTATCACGCTTACGTAAAGTCTGCTAATGAGTGCTTGGAGAATCTGAGTAGTATGCCCAGAAACTCGCCTTGGTATTACTATTGTCGATCAGAAGTTTATACGCGTTTAGCTATAGCCAGAGTGCAAAAGGGTAATAATGCTAAAGGATTACTAGCCATTCGAGAGGCTTTGCTGTTAATTAACACGATGAATGAGAAATTCCCAGACTTTGTACCAGGCAAGAAGTATCAATATGGATTAACACTGGTGGGTGGCGTATTACCAAATCAATATAAAGGCCTCGCTTCGTTTTTCGGTATTAAAGGAAATCTAAAAGAGTCTGTTAAAAATATAAAGGCCTATTATCAAACCCTATCAGACCCAAAGCACGAGTACAACTTTATGGCAGCAGAAACTGGGTTTATATATGCACTCGTTAATTTGTTTATTACCGAGGACTTTGAACAAGTTAGATATGCATTAGATCATTTGCCTAAATATACTACTGGCGAGTGCTATGAAGTACTTAGAACAACTATCTATTTGAAACTACATCAGTCAGATAAGGTAGCTAAAATTTTGAAAAAAATATGTACGCCTACCAATAAGCCTGTATATCCTATTTTAGATTATTATTATGGGCAAAGTCTTCTATATGAATGCAACCCTAAGAGCAAGTTCTATATAGCTAGGTTTATTAAGAGCTTTCAAGGTGATAATTACATAAAAGATGCTTGGCTAAAACTATCGTGGGCATTTCAGGTGGGCGGAGAAACAAGAAGTGCTTTAAATGCTAGAAGACTTGTAAAAACTGAGGGGACAGAATTTATAGAAGAAGACAAAAGTGCCGCAGTAGAAGCTTCATTTCCATTGGACAATCTGCACCTACTTCAAGGTAGGTTATATTTTGACGGTGGATTATATAATCTATCTGTCTTAGAGTTGAATCAAACTAAGCTAAGTGATAATCAAGAAGATGCTGCACAGTTGTACTATAGATACGGCAGAAGCTACCAAGCCTTAAAGCAAAATACCCAAGCTATAGAAAATTACAATAAAGCTATAAAGATATCTTTAAAGAATTCGTACTACGCACCGGCCTCTACTTATTTTATAGGCAGTATATATGAAGGGAATGGTAATAAAGCTGAAGCAAAAAAGTACTTCAATAGAACCCTAAAAGAGTATAAAAATTATCCCTATTTCAACAGCTTTGAGCTGAAGGCAAAGGCAGGCCTGACCAGATTAAAATAAGTAAACCCCCTAAATTTAATTAGGAGGTTGACACATTTTTGATTGGTGAATAAAATCAGTGTTTAATTAAAGTTCATCTTCATTAAAGAAGTATTCATCGTGGGTTGGATAATCATTCCAAATCTCCTCAATGGCTTCATAAGGCTCCCCGTCATCCTCTAACTCTTGTAAGTTTTCAATTACTTCTAGGGGTGCACCTGATCTAATAGCGAAGTCTATTAGTTCATCTTTGGTAGCAGGCCAAGGGGCATCTTCCAAATAATTAGCTAGTTCCAGTGTCCAATACATTTTCTGTTATCTTGTACGTTAAGTTGCGCGAATATAGTTTTTTACCATAAATACAAATCATAAAAAAAAGTTCTATTTCAGTTTTTTTATTTAAACTTAATCACAGCTTCAAGCATTGTAAATTCGCAATTGTGACTCATTTGGAATTATTACAAGTTTATTTAGACGATAAACGGCTTCAAAATTTAATTCAATACCTTAAATCTGATGCCCAAGAAACTTTTCACGCTTTGATTCAGGGCCTTAGAGGTTCTTTAGAATCTATAATTGGTGCATCGGTATATACAGCATTAAACTACCCTCAGTGTTACATATTGCCAGATAGAGAAAGCGCCGAGTATTTCCAAAACGACCTGCAAAGTTTCTTAGACGCTAAAAAAATATGGTTATACCCATCGCCGTATAAAAATGATAGTGAACTATATGAGCCTGATAATCAAAGTATATTAGACAGAACAGAGGTACTAAATGCCCTGAAAAACCCAAATAACAGGCAAATAGTGGTCACATACCCAGAGGCTGTTCTGGAATTGGTGGCAGATGCTAAGTCTATTCAGGACAATACTTTTGAAATTGAGGTGAATTCCAATTTGGACATTGACTTTATCATAGAGTTTCTGATGAGTTATCAGTTTGAAAGAACTGATTTTGTGTATGAGGCTGGTACGTTTTCAATTAGAGGGGGGATTATTGACGTATTTAGTTATGCATCTGACCTACCCATTCGTATAGAACTATTAGAAGATAAGATTGAGTCAATTAGAATGTTTGACCCAGATTCTCAGCTGAGTGTAAAAAAACTAAGTAAGGTAACCATAATACCTAACGTCGAAACTCAAGAAGAAGAAAGTATAAAACGAATATCATTTTTTGATTGCTTGGCTAAAAAAACCATAATATTTAGCCCAAACTTATTTTTACTTTTTGACAAAATAAAGTTTCTAAATGAAAAGTTGGAAAAATATAAACATCGACACGAGAATGAATACCAATATGTACATCACCAGCAAAGCAGCAGCGATATACAACGACAAATAAGCAAGCGAACTACTATTGAATTTGGAAATAAATCATTCTTCAAGCCTAATCTAGAGCTAGTGTTTGACATTCGACCCCAACCTGAATTTAATAAGAACTTTAAGCTATTAGCTGAAGACTTACAAAAGAATAAAGATAAGGGCTTTGAAAATTTAATATTTAGTGACCAGTCTAGACAAATAGAACGACTATATGCCATACTAGAAGATATGGGGCATAGCGACTTATTTATACCAGTATATAAAATTCTGCATTCAGGCTTTGCTGATGTAGAGAAAGATATAGCCTGCTACACGGAACATCAAATATTTGGAAGGTACCAACGGTATAAGGGTAAGCGAAAATATACCAAGAGTGAAGCCATTACACTTAAAGAACTGTATGATTTGAAGCCTGGCGATTACGTGACTCACTTAGATCACGGTATTGGAATATTTAGCGGTTTACAAAAGTTAGAGTTCAGTGGTAAGGTGCAAGAGGCAGTGCGTTTAAAATATGCTGGTGGAGACTTACTCTATGTGAATATTCACTCTTTGCATAAAATAAGTAGATTTTCTGGGCAGGATGGAAAGGCTCCCAAGATTAATAAGCTAGGAACGAATACTTGGGAAAATCTGAAAAGTAAGACCAAAACTAAGGTTAAAGAAATGGCTAGAGACCTAATAATGCTCTATGCTAAACGAAAATCAACCCCTGGTTTTGCATTTAGTAAAGACAGCTATATGCAAACTGAACTAGAGGCTAGTTTTATGTATGAAGATACCCCAGACCAAGCCAAAAGCACTGAAGACCTGAAGCGAGATATGGAGGCACCACACCCAATGGATAGATTGATATGTGGCGATGTAGGCTTTGGTAAAACAGAGGTGGCCATCAGGGCAGCATTTAAGGCTGTTAGCGATAGTAAGCAGGTTGCGGTGTTGGTGCCAACTACTGTGTTAGCTAGTCAACATAACAAGACCTTTAAAAGTAGATTGGCAGAGTTTCCTGTAACGGTAGACTTTATAAGCCGTTTTAAAAATGCAGCCCAGCAAAAAGAAACCCTAAAAAGGGTAGAAGACGGTAAAGTAGATATCTTGATAGGCACCCATAGAATATTGAGTAAAGATATTAAGTGGAAAAATATTGGTCTGTTGATAATTGATGAAGAGCAAAAGTTTGGTGTAGCAGCTAAAGAAAAATTAAGAATGTTAAAGTCAAATATTGACACCCTAACATTAACAGCTACTCCAATACCTAGAACACTTAGTTTTAGCCTAATGGGGGCAAGAGATATGAGCATAATCCAGACACCTCCACCAAACAGGCAACCTGTCAGGACTCAGATTCATACTTTCGACAAGGAATTAATTACAGAGGCTATTGAAAATGAACTGGGCAGAGAGGGTCAAGTGTTTTTTGTACACAATAGGGTAAAAGACATTCACGAAATGGCAGACAGCATTCGTGCTATGGTGCCTGGAGCAAGGGTTTCAGTAGGTCACGCACAAATGGAACCTGAAAAACTAGAAGAGATTATGCTGAATTTCATAGAGGGGTACTATGATATTTTAGTATGTACTAACATTATAGAGGCGGGTTTAGACATTCCTAATGTAAATACCATTATAATAAATATGGCGCAAAATCACGGATTGAGTGATTTATACCAACTACGTGGTAGGGTAGGGCGAAGCAATAAGAAGGCCTATTGTTACTTATTAACACCCCCTAAAAGCGTATTAACCCCAGAGGCTAGAAAGCGATTATCGGCCTTAGAGGAACATACTGAGTTGGGCAGCGGATTTCATATTGCTATGAAGGACTTAGACATTAGGGGGGCTGGGAACCTGTTAGGTGGTGAGCAAAGCGGATTTATAGCTGAGATTGGTCTGGAAATGTACCAGAAAATTATAAACGAGGCAATGCACGAGCTGAAAGAGGAAGAGTTTAAAGACCTATTCAAGGATAAGAAACCGATATTTAAAATTGATGCTCAAGTAGAAACTGACTTCGAACTTCATATACCAGACTATTACATCACCAACATTCACGAAAGGCTAACCCTATATAATAAGTTGAATGCACTGAAAGATGAAGTAGCACTTCAGAAATTTAGAAAAGAACTAAGAGATAGATTTGGTAAAATTCCGAAACCTACCAGAGAATTGCTTGACATAGTTAGATTAAAGTGGATTCTCCAATCAATACATATAGACAAGGCAGTATTGAAACGAGGTAAAATGAAAGCTTCATTCAATAAACTTACCCGACCAGAATTCTTTCAGAAAGATGAATTTGGGAAAATTCTAAACTATTTACAATCGCATCCTCAAATGTTAAAATTACATCAAGAGAATAACGAAATGAGTTTCAGTATTTCAAATATTCACTCTGCACACGATGCAGTTGTTATGCTAAAGGAAATATTGGAAATAGAGACAGAAGCTATCATTAAATAAATGATTACGCTACAATTAGGACCTAAGTTTAAACTACTAATGCTGGTTGTTACAGTACTTCATTTGGGGCTTTACTTTACCCAAATGCAAACTATGCATTATGATACTGCAGACAGTATTGAGTATAAAAATGCTGCTGAAAACTTAGCAGTTTATGGGAAACTTTATTGTGGAGATTTATCTAATGTAGAAGACAAAGATTCAGACTTAATTAGCAAGCGACCAATAGCATATCCTGTTTTTTTGATACTTACTTATGTGCCTATTGGGGGCGTTTGGTTGATACTTCTTTTGCAAAATCTGATTAGTATTTTTACTTATTTTCTACTTTTTAATCTTATTCAAAGGTGGGTGTCTAACCCTAACTTACTATTTACAATCATACTGTTAGCTCTAATTTTGCTGATTCCTTCACCAATTATATATGCGAATATGGTAATGAGTGAATGTCTATTGACTGCTACAGTTTTTACTTTGTTTTACCTATTAATGTCAGGTGAATACAAGCATAGAAGGCTACTTATCATTTGTCTGGTTACAATAACTGCCTTTATCAAACCAGTTATGTTTCCCCTTGTGTTTATATCGCCTATATTTCTATTTTATCTATATCCTAAAGGTAGTATTATACTAAAATTGTTGCCCTGTACTACTGTATTAGCTTATATCATATTTATACATTCATTATCTGGTGTTTACACGTTTAGCAGTATATCTGGCTATAATTTAGCACATTATAATGCCTATCAATTGTTAAATAGAGTACAGAATGATACTTTACCTGCAAATTCAGAAAAATGGCTTGACAACGTAATCTTGGAAAATAATAAATTAAATTACCCTGACTACGTTAAGTTCAGAGGCAAATCTGCTATTGATATATTAATGCAGTTTCCATTGCAATATTCAATTTTTCATTTAAAGGGTGCCTTGCTAATGTTAATTGACCCAGGTAATTTTGAATATAAGATATTGATGTATGGAAATGTATATAGGGCTGGCTATTTAGATAAGGGACTGGCTGCCGTAAAAAACTTTAGTCAAATTAATTTAACTTATCTGTTGTTGAGTGGTTTAGGCAAGGTTGTGATTTTAATTGGTACATTACTTTATATGTATAATAGAAAAGTGCCAAGACAAGTAAAATTGGGGATATTAGGCTACATACTTTATATGGTTTCAATTACGGGACCCATAGGTGCCAATAGATTTGGTTTGCCTTTTGTATTTATTATGGTTTATTGTACAGCAATATCTACTTTAAGTTTGCTTGGAATCAAATATTTTAGTACTAAATTAATAGAATGATGAGGAATATTCTTTCAATAATTACAGCCTTACTTTTTTGTTCTCCTTTTGTAAATGGTCAAGTTATTTCAAATGGAGGCTTTGAAGAGTGGGAGCAGGTAAATGGGTATGAGGTGCCTAAAAATTGGATTACTTTAGCCCAATTGTACCCTTTTTTTGGAGCTAGTGTATTAAAATCAACACAAGCAAAATCAGGTAATTTTTGTGCAGATGTAAAGAATAGCTATAGTTTAGATAGTCAGGAACTTAAAGGCTTTCTTTTGTACGGTACTAAGATTAAGGCAGTTACTTACACAAAGATAACAGGCTGGTATATGTTAAATCAAATGTTTGATGATAGTGCTGGGTTATATATGGCATATTATACGGCAACACCTAGCGGCCTAGAAAAATATGAGGTTACCTATGCTGCATTTCAATTTTTTGGGACTTCATCAACTTGGCGACCCTTTTTCATTTCAATTTTAAGTGATGATAACTTTACTGCACGAGTAGATTCATTTGGATTTATTTTTAGCTCAAGCTATAAAAGAGAACCAGCTGAACCGAACACACATTTATATGTAGATGACGTTGTATTGACTGGTTCAGTGGGTGTAAAAAATGAATTGATAGATAATTTTACATTGATGTGTTTTCCTCAACCTGCAAATGATATACTGAATGTAGGTGTAAACCTAAAAGTTGCTGAAAATTTGATTATCCAAATATTTAACTTAAACGGCAAGCTTGTATATACAATGCCTAATACTTTATTGCCGGTAGGTACTTCAAGTTTTAATATTTCTACCGCAGATTTCAGTTCTGGTATTTACCAAATGAGAATATCTGGAACTAGAAATAATAAAACAATCAAAATTGTTGTTTCACATTAAATATTTATGTTAAAAATTTTTGTATTATTTTCATTATTAATTGGTTTTTCATTTACCCAAGACAATAAGCCACTAAATCTACCTAAAGGCTTTAAATGGGTAGTAGAGCCAACTATTAGCGATGGAGTTAATCAATATAGAGAAGGTTACGGAACGGCATCATTCAAGAATGAAAGAATGTCTTTTTATGATGTGAATGGTAAAAAAGTTTATACATTAGAAGGTGGGGAAACTTCTGAGGGTTTTTATGATGGTATTGCACTTATTGAGGTTGGGCATAATTATAAATACATCTTAAACAAAAATTTTGTGAAGACGCCAATTCCTAATGATTACAAAATATCTAATTATAGCGAGGGATTTGCCATCGTTTCAACTGAGAAAGGAAAGTTTTATGTGGATAAGAATTTTAAGAAATTATCTGACCAAGTCTATGCCTCTGCTGAACTATTTAGTGAAGGATTAGCTTACGTAAGATTTAACGACAAATTAGATGGATTTATAAATACAAAAGGAAAAGTTGTGATTGCTGATATACAAAACGGAGGTATTTTCACACAGTTTAAGAATGGGCTATGTGCAGTACAAAAAAGGGGTAAGAATAGGGAGTACAAGTTTGGATATATAGATAAAAAAGGAGAATTAGTTATACCAATTTTATATCTATCAGCAAGTGATTTTTATGGGCCCTATGCCTGTGTTAGTAAGAAAAACGACAATGATGATTATTTCTCTTGCTTTATAGATGTTAAGGGAAATATCTTAGCCAATAGGGAATTTAATGGGACAATGGATTGGAGTGGAGATATGGGTCACTTCTTTAATTATTTTCCTGTAGCAGGGACAAACAATTCTATTAGTTTACACGGATATATGGATAAAACTGGCAAAGACATTATAAAACCTAATTACTATAATTTAGGTAATTTTAATTCTAGCGATGCAATCGGGTTTAAAAAGAGAGATGGAGATAAATCTGGGATAATGAATAAGTCAGGCATAGAAATTATACCACCATTATTTAAAAGCGTTGGTGATTTCTACGACAATATTTCTGTAGTTGAGCACAACGGAGGCTCAGGCTATTTGAAAAGAGTGAAATAAGCTTATTTAAGCTTTACATATATAACCCACCATCTACGCTTATGGTTTGTCCAGATATGTATGTTGACATATCACTGGCTAGAAAAGTACAAAGTTTAGCAACATCTTCTACCTCCCCCATTCTGCGAAGGGGTATCATTTTCAACCACTCTTCTCTTACTTTAGGGTCTAATTCACTTGTCATTTCTGTGGCTATAAATCCAGGAGCAACCACATTTACCCTAATGTTTCTTGAGCCAACTTCTTTAGCGAGTGATTGTGAGAAGCCAATTATCCCAGCCTTGCTAGCTGCATAGTTAGTTTGACCAGCGTTGCCTTGTCTGCCTACAACAGAGCTCAAATTGATGATGCTACCCTGTCTAGCCTTCATCATAGGTTTTAATGCAAATTTAGATAAAGCAAATGCTGACTTTAGATTGGTCGCCAACACTTCGTCCCATTGCTCTTCCGTCATTCTTAAAATCAAGTTGTCTCTGGTTATTCCTGCATTATTTACAAGTATATCTAATTGTCCAAACTCTGTAATTACGCCATCTATTAAAGCCTCAGCCTGTGAATAATCAGCTGCATTACTTTTCCAGCCTTTAGCTTTTATTCCAATTGCATTTAATTCGTCTTCAACTATTTTGGCTTTCTCTTCACTACTTATGTATGTAAAGGCAATGTTAGCACCGTTTTTCGCAAACATTTTTGCAATTCCCTGTCCTATTCCCCTGGTTCCTCCAGTTATTAGCGCTGTTTTTCCTTGTAGTAGATTCATATTATATTGCTATGAGTTGGATAATAAAGTGAGTAAAAATAATTGGATATTTCAAATAAATAAAAAATCCGCTACCTACACTTGGTAAGTAACGGATTGTAAATATATTAAACTACTGATATTTAAACAGTTACGCCTTTTAGCGCTTCTACTACTGTAATTCCAATGTTAGCAGGTGACTCAACTACGTGTATGCCACACTCTCTCATTATTTTCATTTTTGCAGCAGCAGTATCATCAGCGCCACCTATTATGGCACCAGCGTGGCCCATTCTACGACCTACTGGAGCAGTTTGTCCAGCTATAAACCCAATTACAGGCTTGTTACAGTTGTCTCTAATCCAGTATGCAGCCTCAGCCTCCATACCACCACCTATTTCACCAATCATAATAATGGCTTCTGTATCAGGATCGTTTGCCAAAAGTTCTACAGCTTCTTTAGTTACTGTACCTATGATGGGGTCACCACCAATTCCGATACAAGTACTCTGACCTAGGCCAGCTTTAGTTACTTGGTCAACAGCCTCATAAGTTAATGTACCAGAGCGGCTGACTATACCAATAGTTCCTGGATTATGTATAAAGCCTGGCATTATACCTACTTTACATTGACCTGGAGTAATCACCCCTGGGCAGTTTGGTCCTATTAGTCTAGAAGATCTGGTAGATAAATATTGTTTTACTTTCACCATATCAGCAGTAGGAATACCCTCTGTAATACATATGATTAATTCAATGCCAGCATCAGCTGATTCCATAATGGCATCAGCAGCGAAAGCAGGTGGAACAAATATGATGGACACATTAGCCCCCTCTTGATGTACAGACTCAAGTACTGTGTTAAAAATGGGTCTCTCTAAGTGCAATTGACCGCCTTTGCCTGGAGTTATGCCACCAACTACAGTGGTACCATAAGCAATCATTTGCTCAGCGTGAAAACTTCCTTCTTTACCAGTAAATCCTTGTACGATGATTCGAGAATCGTTATTAACTAAAACACTCATATATAGGTTATGAAATAGACTGCTATTTGAGGCGCAAGTTAGCTTTTTTTTTAAAGGTATCACCCTGCTTAATGTTAAGCTACCGAGTTTTTTAAAGTACCAATTCCGTAAACTGTAATTGATATAGCTGGTGGTATAGTCCTTTTTGGCTAATTAATGTATCGTGGCTACCCATCTCTACCAGTTCCCCTTTATCTAGTACTAATATGTTATCTGCCTCTCTAATAGTGCTTAGTCTGTGGGCAATTGCAATACTGGTTCTACCTCTTAGCAGAATTTCAGTAGCTTTTTGAATCATATTTTCAGTTTCTTGGTCTATACTACTGGTTGCTTCGTCTAATATAAGAATGGCAGGTTGCTGAATAATTGCCCTAATAAAACTGATTAATTGTCTTTGACCTGTACTTAAGCTAGCGCCACGTTCTTGTACTTGATAGTCATATTTGCCTGGTAAGTTATTTATAAAAGAATCTGCCCCTACTAGTTTTACTGCTTCAACTATTTGGTTTTGAGTTATCTTATTGCTGTATAGTTTTAGGTTGTTATTAATGGTATCGCTAAATAAGAATACATCTTGCAACACAACGGCTATTTGCTTCCGTAAAGCATCAATATCGTAATTTTCTATAGGTTGATCATCTATCAGAATGTCACCCTTTTGATGTGTATATAGTCTGTTTACTAATCCTGTTATGCTGGTCTTGCCTGCACCTGTGTGACCCACTATAGCAATAGTTTGCCCAGGTAATATGGTGAAACTAATGTCCTTAAGGATCCACTTATCGTCTGCATAAGCAAACCATACATTTCTAAACTCTATTTTACCTTTTATATCATCTGCAATAGTTCCGGTATTTGGTAGGCTAGCCTCCATATCTAATACTTGAAATATACGTTCACTGGCTACCATACCCATTTGCAGGGTATTAAACTTATCTGCAACTTGGCGAATGGGTCTAAATAATAAGTTAATATAACTAATGAATGCTATTAGAATACCTATAGTTACTCTTCCTTGTAATACACCACCTATTCCACCCCAAACTATTAATGCAATGCTGATTGCGGATAAAACCTCTATAACTGGGAAAAATATGCTGTAAGCTAAAATGCTTTTTATGTTTGCGTCTCTATATTTTTTATTTATTACTGTAAATCGCTCAAATTCAATGTTTTGACGGTTAAATGTTTGCACTATGTACATACCCGTTATGTGTTCTTGTAGAAATGCATTTAGTTTAGATACTTGAGTACGCACTTCTTGAAAACTCTTTTTAACAGTTTCTTTAAATATCCAGGCTGATAGCAATAATATTGGAAATACCGATAGGCAAATAAGGGTGAGTTTCCAATCTATAATAAACATATAGGTTAATATCACAATTATTTGCAACATATCGCCTGCAATTGCAATTAAACCCTCGCTAAATATATCTGCTACTGTTTCTACATCACTTACCACTCTTGTTATCATAGTACCAATAGGGGTTCTATCAAAAATGCTTAATCTCATTTTCAAAATGTGATTAAAAGTCTTAATTCTCAACTTATATATGGCTTGTTGCCCTAGCCACTCAGTATAATAAGACTGGGCATAGCTAACCATACCCTGACTAAATAGCATAAATAAAATAAGCCCGATTGATTGATACAGACCATTAATATTTCTAGCCTTAATGGGCCCGTCTATGCTTTGCTGTAGGAAATATGGTATAGATGGTCCCAAAATTGACATAGCTATGGTAAGTAGTACCGAAATGAATACCGTTCCTCTATAATTTGCAACTAAGCTAAAAACCCTTCTTAAACTTTTGACGTCTAAGGCATTTCCGCTGGCTTTATATTCAAAACTCATATTATTTTGGTCATAAGGTTATCTGGGTATTTAACCTGCCACAAATATAAACCTTGTGCAGGGACAGCACCAGCAGCCAATGTTTTATTTCCTCCATAGAGTACCTCTTCCCACGCCTCGATTGTCATTTTACCTCCGCCTATTTTTATCAATGTACCAACTACTATGCGAACCATACCACGTAAAAATCTGTTTGCTGATATTTCAAATATTAGCCAATTTCCCCGTTGCACCCAGTGCGCAGCAGTAACCTCACATAAATGGCTAGATACGTCTTTATTTATCTTGCACAGTCCCGTGAAATCGTGAATGCCTAACATCATTGTAGCACATTGGTTCATTATATGTACGTCTAACATTTGATCGTTCCAAGTAGCATAAAGCTTGGCAAATGGAATTTTAGCTGAAACATAAAAATAACGGTAAGTTCGCTGGTATGCAGAAAATCGTGCGTGAGCTAAATGATCATTAGCAACATAAATGCTATTAATGGAAATGTCTTTAGGCAGTATTTTATTTAGCCTATAAAAAAACACCTCATCTACCAAACCTGAAAAATCAAAGTGAACGTAAAAAGACTTGGCGTGTACACCAGAATCTGTTCTACCACAGCCTATGCAATAGACGGTCTCTCTACCTAATTTACTAATGGCTTCATTTAATATTAGCTGAATTGATATTCCATTAGGCTGCACCTGCCAACCACAATAATTAGTACCTTCGTATGAAATTTCTAGAAAATATCTAGGCTTTAAAACTCTTTCAATTCCTATATCAGATTCCATTCATTTTAGCCTCTATCGCTTCTACAGTAATGGGAATATTTTCCATTAGGTCTATACTGCCATCATTGGTAATTAAATAGTTATTTTCTATTCTTATTCCTAATTTTTCCTCAGCGATGTATATACCAGGTTCTATGGTAAATACCATTCCAGCTTGAACTGGTTTGTAAAAATTACCTACATCGTGCACGTCTAACCCAATAAAATGAGAAGTACCGTGATAAAAATATCTTCTATACGCCGGGTCTAACGCGCTTAGGTCATTTACTTCATCTACTGTGATTAGATTAAGGCGAATCAAAACTTCCTCCATTTTCCTAATGACTTGCTTCTGATATTCACCAATTATTACACCTACTTTTAAAATGCTTTTAGCAAACTGGTGTACTTCTAATACAGCATTATATACTTCTTTTTGCCTTTCAGTAAATTTCCCATTTATTGGAATGGTCCTACTTAAATCACTACTATAACCAGCGTACCTGCAGCCAAAGTCAAGCAATATTAGGTCACCATCTTTGCAAACATCTTCGTTTTCATTATAGTGAAGTATGGTTGCGTGTGCACCACCTGCTATTATTGGATTATATGCGTGACCCTCACTGCCATTTCTAATGAATTCGTGTATTATCTCAGCCTCTATCTCAAATTCCTTAACACCTGGTTTGGTAAATTCTAATACTCTGTCAAAAGCTTTAGCCGTTATGTTGCAGGCCATTTGCATAGCAGCAATTTCTTCTGGCTCTTTTATTGACCTAATGTGGTGAAGTATTGGGGCTAGTCTTTCAAACTTATGCAAAGGATACTGTTGGGTTAAGATATTTGCCTGCCTCTTATCAGCGTCGGGTACTTCGTTATTATATCTGCTATGTTCATTTATGTGCAGGTACATATTGACAGCTTGATTGCTCATTACATAGATCATATTGTCTAATTGATCAATATACTGCACATTAGTAATACCGCTTAATTCTGTTGCTCTAGATTTAGTTAGCTTTTTACCTTCCCATTTTTCTTGAAGTTCTTTGGGTTCAATTATGAAAAGCACTTCTCGCCACTCTTTTACTGGAGAATTAGGATAAAGTAATAAGCTTGTATGTTCTTGCTCTATACCCGTAAGATAATAAATGTCTGGGTTTTGCCTAAAAGTATAATACGCATCAGCACTAAGGGGCATAGTATCATTACTTTTTACTATTGCCATACTATTTGGCAATAGATGGCTGATTAGTTTATCTCTATTTTTAATGAATAGAGATAAAGGCAGTGTGTAATGTCTCATCTTATATTTATATCGTTTGCAATTTAACCCTAAGTATTTTATTTTTAATTGATTTGTAGTAATAAGCTTAGGTCAAAAAAAAAATCCCGACTGGTGTTAGCAGCCGGGATATTTATATTCTAATTGTTGTTTAAGTACTAGTCAATATATTCACCATCAAGAGGCTGTAAGTCTCTCATTGCAATTCTAATTAAGTCAATTAATGCCCAAATACCACAACCACCAGCTGTAAGTAATTGAACAACGCCCTGCCAAATGTAACCAAGGTAGAATCTATGAATACCAAGACCACCTAAGAAAATTACCAATAATAAGGCAACAATCCAACTTTTCTCACCTCCAGCAGATGCAGAATTTGGTTTCAATTTGTTGATAGTAGAGATAGCAAAACTGGTGACAGGTGCTTTTCTTAAAAAAGAACCAGCTTTAGTAGTTTTTTTGGTTTCAGCTTTAGTATCAGCTTTAGCTACTGCAGTTTCAGTTACATTTCTTACTTGTGGCGTAACTTCATCATTAGCAACGGGCATAATTGTAGTAGCAGTAGTTGCAGCTACATCTTGATCAACTTCTTGTTTTTCAACACTAGCAATCAAGTGAGTGCTTGTAGGTTGATGATTTAAAATAGCAGTTTGGTGTGAAGTACTGCAAGAACTAATCATAAATGCAGCACTTAATACCGCTATTATTATTTTGATTGATTTCATTTTAGTCTAAGATAAAGTTAAGATTAAGTTTCAAATATATTATTTGAACTTTAAATATAACAGCGGTTGTTGAAATTTAATTTAGTCCCGAGACCATTGTTTCAGGTTTTACCCATTCATCAAATTGTTCAGCTGTTAATAATTCTAAATCTAAAGCTGACTGTTTCAGGGTAGTGTTTTTCTCGTAAGCAGTTTTTGCAATTTTAGCTGCATTATCATAGCCTATATGAGTATTTAGGGCAGTTACCAACATTAAACTATTATTTAACATTTCTTTAATTCTATCAAGATTAGGTACTATGCCACTGGCGCAGTGTTCATCAAAACTGTCGCAGGCATCACCAATTAATTGCGCTGAATTTAGAACGTTGTAAATGATGACTGGTTTAAAGACGTTTAACTCAAAGTGTCCATTCATACCCCCGCAGGTTACTGCAACATCATTGCCTATTACTTGGCAACATACCATTGTCATAGCCTCACATTGGGTAGGGTTTACCTTACCTGGCATAATGCTGCTACCAGGTTCATTACTAGGAATGATGATTTCACCTATTCCACTTCTTGGACCACTGCTTAGCATTCTTATATCATTTGCTATCTTCATTAGGCTGACAGCTGTCCTTTTCAATGCACCACTTAAGTCAACCAAAGCATCGTGTGCAGCAAGACTTTCAAACTTATTGTGTGCAGGTATAAATGGATTACCAGTTAGGTCTGCAATAGTTTGCACTACGTGCACATCATAACCTTTAGGCGTGTTTAAACCTGTTCCTACGGCAGTACCACCTAGACCTAATTCGCTAACGTGCACCAAACTCATCTGTATGGCTGCCATACTGTGGTCTAATTGACTGACATAGCCAGAAAACTCTTGACCTAATGTAAGTGGGGTTGCATCCATAAAGTGGGTTCTACCTATTTTCACCACATCTATATATTCTTTAGATTTTGCATCTAGTGTATCTCTTAGTTTCTTAATGTTGGGTAGGGTATGGTTCAATATTTTAGCATAAGCAGCTATATGCATAGCAGTAGGAAAAGTGTCATTACTGCTTTGACTTTTGTTTACATCATCGTTAGGGTGAAGCACTTTTTTAGCATCAGTTAATAGTCCACCTTGTAGTACGTGTGCTCTATTGGCAATTACTTCATTTACATTCGTATAGGTCTGAGTACCACTACCAGTTTGCCACACAACTAATGGAAATTGGTCATTTAGCTTGCCAGCAATTATTTCATCAGCTACTTGTGCTATTAAATCTTTTTTATCTTGGGCCAATACACCTAAATGATGATTAGTAATAGCGGCAGCTTTTTTTAAAATTGCCATACCTACTATCACTTCTAATGGCATTTGTTGCCCGCCGATTTTAAAATTATCTTTACTGCGTTGTGTCTGAGCAGCCCAATATTTATCAGCTGGTACTTGCACCTCGCCCATACTATCTTTTTCTATTCTGTAATTCATAATGAAGGATAAAATATATAGTGGCAAAAGTAATAAGACACATACTATTCGGTATAATATAATAGCATTATAGTCTTACAAAAGTGTATATAAATGCTAAAATGGAATATTCTAGATAGTACTTCATCTTTCTTGATTGATAATTTTTATTATAATAAATAAGCCACGTAAAAGTAGAGATACTGATGCCAATTGCATAGCAAACTATGTCGCTAAATTGAAATCCTTGACCAAAAGTAACGTGGCCTATGAAAGTTTGCCTAAATGAGGAAATACAATGGGCGTGATTTAACTGAGAAAGTTCAATAAGTATTGCCAGAATGAGCGACAATCCCAAACCTTGATAATACTAAACCTGTTAAATATGAGGGCTATAAATCAAAATGACATAGCGCCTGCAAATACATCACCACTATAAATGGCAATTATAGTGGGCATTTTTTTGCCAAAATAGCGTTTGCTGAATGCTAGAGCTATACTTAATATGAGTAGAACAGTGTAGATAATTCTGTTTCTATTTGTTTGTTTTTAAGTATAGAAAGAGTAACGTACAATTAATTAAATTTTCTGCAATAGTAAAGAATAATATTAATGAATATAAAAAACCTCACCTACAGTACTGTAAGTGAGGTTAGCAGAAACTTTTAAACTTATGTAAAACTATTGAGATTTAATTATTTTGCCATTGCCATAAACTTAAGTGAGGCAGAATTCATACAGTATCGTAAACCTGTAGGTTTCGGACCATCATCAAACACGTGACCTAGGTGGGCATCACATCTGGCGCATTCTACCTCAGTACGTTTCATATCGTAGGCGTTGTCTGTTTTTTCTTCAACAGCAGACTTGTTTATTGGTTGGTAAAAGCTTGGCCATCCCGTTCCACTTTCAAACTTTGTATCGCTTGTGAATAATTCTGAATCACAACATACACATTTATAGGTCCCGGATGTATGATTATCCCAATATTCATTTTGGAAAGCTCGCTCTGTACCATCTTTTCTAGCTACTTGATATTGTTCGTCAGTTAACTGTGCTTTCCATTCAGCATCAGTTTTAGTTACTTTAGATATGCTCATCTTTTTCTTTTGCTGTTTTACTTGTTGATTATTTTGTAAACCACTATCAGCCCTGGATAGTTTGTTTGAATACACTATTGATACTATAATCAATACCAATGTTCCGAACATCCAAATTATATTTCTCTTGGTAGTACTCATTTATAATCCTTTAATATTAAGTACGGATTAAATACGATAAAAGTTTTAGAAAATTAGAGATATTATGTAATTAATTATTATGGTACTAGTGCAGTTGACAGCTTACCACTAAGAAATAATAAGTTAATTTCTGCCTGCTTTACATCAAACTGGGCATTAAAAACTTCTTGCTTAGCTAGTATATAGCTTAGTTGTGCTTGTCTATATTCTATCATCGTACCCAAACCAGCCCTATATCTATCCTCAGCTATATTTAAATTTTTCGACACGGTTAATACATTGTTGGTCGTCATTTTTAGCTTTATGGTAGCCGTAGTATAATCTTCTTTGCTTTGAAATATTAATGATGAAATTAAATTTTTCTGCAAATCCACATTTGTTTTCGAAAGTTGCAGGTTAGCATTTGCTAGTTTCTCATTTAGGTTGTTTATGCCCCCTTGAAATATATTGTATTGGGTTGATATTCCATAGTTAAGTCCAGTTTGATTAAGTAACCTAGCCTGACTAGCCTGACTGAATTGATTGGTAAAGTTGTACCTACTGTTAATAGAAATACTTGGATATTTATAAGTTTCAGCTTGTTTCACTTTTAGACTAGATATAGCTAAGTTAGATTCAGAGAACTTTATCAAGTAGTTGTTGGTCAGTGCACTGTCTGTAGCAACATCTATCATTTTTGAATCTAGCAGTTCAATCGAATCTTGAATATTGAAATTTATATTTTGATTTTTACTACCACTATATTGCCAAATTATCCATTTCGCTTTATTAGCATCTCTTTTCAAATTGATATAAGTAATGCTATCAGTGTTTAAGTCTCCCAAGGATTGATAATACTCAACCTTGCTGGCTGTACCTGTTTCTGCCTTTAGTTTGGCTAGCTGTAGTTTTTCGTTACTTAGGGCAATACTTTCTAGTGAGACATTAATTTGCTGGTCTATTCGGGCTAAGTTATAGTAGGCAGACATTAAGTTACTTACTGTTTGTTCTATTGTGTTTCTAAATTGCCATTTAGCTGCTTCAGATAGTAAATTAAACTCTTTGTATTTCATATACATAGCAAAACCGTTAAATACAGTCCAATCCATTTGCAGTCCAGCATTAGCTGACCTAGCCAAGGCTCCTTTTCTATCAATTTCTCCCCCTGTTGCAAACTCTAAATGAGTATTAGAAATAGAACCGCTGAAACTTCCGTCAATGCTTAAGGTAGGGTAGTAACCAGCACTTCCTTTATTCACATTGGTTTGAGCTAATCC
This sequence comes from Bacteroidota bacterium, assembly GCA_034440515.1. Lineage (GTDB taxonomy): Bacteria > Bacteroidota > Bacteroidia > CAILMK01 > CAILMK01 > JAWXCF01. The sequence continues at coordinate 25,307 of JAWXCF010000082.1, read as the reverse complement.
ATACGTTTGTTGGCTAATTATTACATCATAGTTATTAGACAGTGTGACCACTATAGCATCTTGCAGACTAAGGGTATTTGTCTGTGAGAATGATATTGAAGTACTAGCAACCAAAGCTGTGAATATCAGAATTATTTTATGCAGCATTAGTATCTATTTTATGTTCTGTTTCTAGCTTATATTTCTTATTAGAACTAAGAAATATATACATAGCTGGAATGACGAATAGTGTTAAAATAAGTGAAAACATCATACCCCCAATAATGACTACACCTAAAGGAATACGACTAGTAGCACCAGAACCTAATGCAAACGCAATAGGAACAGCCCCAAATACAGTAGCCAAACTAGTCATCAAAATTGGTCGCAATCTACCTACAGATGCGTGAATTACTGCTGGTAATTTTGCCATTCCTTTTTCGCGCATTTGGTTAGAAAATTCAACTATTAAGATTCCGTTTTTGGTTACAAGACCTATTAGGACTATTATTCCAATTTGAGAGAATATGTTTAAAGTATTGCCTGTTAAATACAGGCTAATTAATGCTCCACCTATGGCCAGTGGTACTGTCAACATTATGATGAATGGATCAACGAAGCTTTCAAACTGTGCTGCTAGCACCAAGTAAATGAGTGCAAGTGCTAATAGGAATGCAAATAATATATTGTTACTAGACTCTGCATAATCTCTCGAAGATCCAGTTAATGTTGTTGTAAAAGTTTCATCAAGTACTTGATCTTTAATCCTATCCATTGCAGCTATACCATCGCCTAGTGTTTTTCCGGGGGCTAAATCTGCTGAAACTGTAGCTGCGTTCGCTCTATTGTATTTATATAATTGTGGAGGGCTGGCACGTTCGCTTATTTTTATTACGTTGTCTAGTTTTATCAGCGTTCCAACATTATTACGCACATATAGTTTACTCAAGTCTGCTGGATCGTCTCTATCTGCCCTATCTACTTGACCAATTACTTGGTATTGTTTATCGCCAATAGTAAAATAACCATAACGTTGTCCACTTAGCGCCATTTGAATGCTTTGAGCCACATCACCCATATTTAGGCCCATTTCTCTTATTTTAGGTCTATCTACTTCTATTACTACTTCTGGTTTACTAAACTTAAGGTTTACGTCCGTACGGTTAAAGGTAGGGTCTTTACCAGCGGCATCTAGAAATTTTGGAATAAACTCCTTTAGCTTATCAAAAGATTGATTTTGAATTACATATTGAACTGGCAACGATGACTTAGCCGCGCCACCACCACTTAGGGTTTGCTCTTGAATGACAAATGATCTGGCCTCATTAAATCCTCTAAGTTTCCTATTTATATAGTCATATATATTTTGTTGGCTTCTGTTTCTATCTTTTGGCTCTACCAATACTATCCTATTAAATGAGGTATTGACAGAACCTGTCCCTGCAAAGCCTGGAGCAGTTACACTTAGCACTGTGCTGGCCTCTGGTACGCTATCTAATAGGAATTGTGTCAGCCTATCAGTATATTCTGCCATATATTCATAACTGCTTCCCTCTTGGGCAGTACTTAGTATTCTTAGGGAGCTTCTATCATCAAGTGGAGCTAACTCACTTTGAATGTTTTTCCCTATTAGGAATATGATGCCTACGGTAACTAAAATAATGGGTATTGCCAACCATTTTTTCTTAATGAAAGCACCTAAGCCAGATTCGTAAGCAGAATTAAGACGAACAAAATATTTCTCTGTAGAATTATAAAAGTTTGAGCGTTTGTTTCCTTTCTTGGTTAATACAACATTCAACATTGGTGTCAAAGTCAAGCTGACAAATGCTGAAATAAGTACCGATGATGCGACTACAATGCCGAACTCTCTAAATAATCTACCTGTGAAGCCTTCTAAAAATATGATGGGAAGAAACACAGCAGCTAGTGTTACAGATGTACTGACTACAGCAAATATGATTTCATTGCTGCCTGCAATAGCTGCCTGCCGTATAGATAACCCTTCCTCTATTTTCTTGAATATATTTTCTGTTACTACTATACCATCATCAACTACCAATCCTGTGGCTAGGACTATAGCCAATAGGGTCAATACATTGATACTAAACCCAAAAATGTACATTATGAAAAATGCACCTATTAGTGATACGGGAATATCTATTAATGGTCTAAGTGCTATTAACCAATCTCTAAAAAATAGAAATATGATAAGTACCACTAAAATTAATGCTATAAGTAAAGTTTCACCTACTTCCTCTACAGATTTCTTTACAAATCGGGTGTTATCTAGTGCTATACCAACTTTATAATCGCTGGGTAAATCTCGTTTTATATCTTCTAGTCGTTTATAGAACTCATCAGCTATTTCCAGATAATTCGCCCCTGGTTGAGGTACTATCGCTGTGGCTACCATTGGTACAGCATTCTTTTTCAATACCGTTTCTTCATTTTCAGCACCTAAGTCAACTCTGGCTACATCTGATAATTTAACAACTTTATTGTCTTTACTATAAAGTATTAGATTTTCAAACTCTGACTTTTGACTAAATCTACCCAAAGCTCTTATGGTCAACTCAGTTTTATTACCTTGAATTTTACCAGTTGGTAATTCTACATTATTTTTTGCTAATGCTGTCTGAATGTCTTGACTAGTTAACCCATATCCTGCTAGTTTTTCAGGATAGATCCAAATACGCATTGCATATTTTTTCTGTCCCCATATTTGTACACTACTTACACCCGGAATGGTTTGTAGCCGTTCTTGTACAAATGTTTCTGCAAACTCATTTACCTGTAGCTGGTTCTTTGTGTCACTTTGTAGAGTTAAAGCGATTATAGCATCGCTATTAGCGTCTGCCTTAGTTACTACTGGTGGTGCATCTAGGTCAGCAGGTAATTGCCTTTGTGCTTGTTGAACTTTAGCTGATACGTCTTCAAATGCGATATTGAGATCAGCATTTAAGTTGAATTCTACTGTAACTGTGCTACTGCCTTGACTATTTTGACTGGTTATGCTTCTTACGTTTTCTATTCCGTTTACAGCTTTTTCTATAGGTTCGGTTATTTGAGTTTGTATTACTTCTGCATTTGCACCGGTATAAGTTGTTTTTACAGTAATAATAGGTGGTTCTATGCTAGGGAATTCTCTAACGCCCAATCGTGTGAAGCCTAATACGCCAAACAGTACGATAATTACACTCATAACTGTGGCTAGTACTGGGCGCTTAATGCTAATGTCTGATAAGCTAGCCATTTGGTTAATTCCTAATTTTTTTAATTTTGACTTTAGCAGTAGGCTTTAAATACATCATACCCGTAGTAATTATGGTATCGCCAGCAGTTAGACCTTTGGTAACCAATACACTTGAGTCAGATCTGTAACCTGTTTCTATTTTGATAGGCGTTGCAACTCCTGCTTTATACAAATAGACTTTTTGACTTTTCAAGTCTGGTATTACAGATTCGGTAGGTACTTGTACTGTGGCATTTTTTGCATCTAGTTTTAAACTAACTGTAACTAATGAACCTGGCAAAAAAATAGATTTCGGATTAGCTGTACTTGCTCTAATGACTATGCTTCTAGATATCACATCTATTTTAGGTTCTATAGCTAATATTTTGGCTGAATGCAGACTATATTCATTTCCATACTTAAACTGAATAGGTAACCCTGTTTTTATTATATTGGCATATTGTTCTGAAACAGCAAACTCTATTTTTATAGGATTTAATTCTTGAACAGAGGCTATTTTAGTAGCAGGGGTTATATATGAACCTTCACTTATGTATTTCAAGCCAATTTGGCCTGTAAATGGAGCTCTGATTTCAGTCTTCATTAGTTGGCTTTTTATAAGCTCTATTTCACTTTCCGCAGTGGCTACTTCATTTGCAGCTATATCATATTCTTGCTGACTGACACCTTCTTTTTCTAAAAGATTCTTAATTCTACTTAGTTTTATTTTAGCTAATTTTAATACTTGAACGGCTTTACTATATTGGGCTTTAACATCTGCATCATTTATTTTAATCAGCAGTTGGCCTTTAATTACTTGAGTACCTTCTTTAAAATAAATTCCAGTAATTCGACCAGAAATTTCTGCGTGTAATTCAGATTCATTATTGGCCAATAGGGTACCAGTTGTAGAAATAGTATTTACACTTTGCACAGTCTTAATCACCATAACTTCTACATCCATAGCAGATTGTCCCATTTTTTTCTGCATTGTTTCGCTTTTGGTTTTCTTGGCTTCGTTTTTTCTTAAGGTGTAAATAATGCCACCAATAATGATAACAAAAACGATGAGTAGGTACCAATAAGATTTAATTTTCATTATTCGCAGTCAGTGGTATTATAACTATTCACACGTGAGTATACAATAGCTTCACAAAAGTAGTAAGATTAATGTTGCAACATCAATAAATGAGATTACAATTAAGTTATTTTTAATCTATTTTTCCTACCCGGCAAAATCAGTACCATACTTATAACTGCAGCTGCTAAAAAGTAGTTGTAAGAATCTATTACATATGAAGTTACTATATAGCTTGTACTTGCACTATGTTTTAGTGTAGAAATTAAGTTAAGTCCATACATCAACATTGTCATAGAAAAAATTATTGCTAAGTAGTAACCAGATTTGTAAACATTCCGTCTTCTTTTAAAAAAATTACTAAATGATGATAAAGAAAACAGATACAAAAAAATCATAATAGGAAAGGTAAAATTGGAAGTAATAATTCCTAGAAAAAATAAATTGTTAACATAGTGAAATGATATTGCAACAATGATAAATAGTACTTTTAATCCTAAATTACTCCTACTATAAATGTTAAGAACTATCAAAGAAGTGCAAAACAAATGGAGCATTGTACTTTGATAGCATCTAAGTAATACAATATCATTAAAATAGTTATAATTGAAATAAAGGATATTTTCTAAAAAAGAAAAACCTAATGCGCTAAATCCAGCTATAATCCCAATATTTAGCCGATTTTTTTCTTGTATAAAACTGATTACTACAATTGCACCGATTACTTTTAGTAATTCCTCACTGCATACAGTAAAGAAATGGGTTATAGCAAATTCTTGATCAAAAGTTAAACGAGCGCCTGAGAATTGGAATTTAATATTTACCTCGTAAAAAATCAGTAAGTAAACAATTGAAAGTATAAATGTACCTAAAAAGCTAAAGCTAATTTGGCTTAATAGTTTTTTTGATAATCGTAGTCCTCTTAACATAATGAAGGACCAAAAAATGACAATACCCGACGCACAAATTGTACTGTATTGAGTTAAACTATCTACTATCTCAGAAATTCTAATTATTGAAATCGATTTCTTTTCAATTTTATGTAATAATATTTCTTTAAAAGTTACATTATTAACTGCTCCGAATAAAAGAATTAAAGCCAAGACACTTATTAATATTACTAGATATGACTGTAATGAACTTCTATTGTAATACTTATTCGTACCATAAATTGCGATTAAAATAAATATGAAAATGATTGAAGTAAATACAGTTGGGTATATAAAGTCAGATATTAAGTAACTTGATTCAAACATTAGATTTAGCTAGACAAATTACTATAATTAGTTACTTTAATGCCTTCTTGTAAACAGGCACCGTACTACAAGCCTCGCCAAACATAATACTTTTAGTTATAGGCAATAGCTTTTCAGTAAAGTATGCATAGGTATCTGGAGTTATTAACATAGAGCTGCAACCCTTTAGCACCAATCTTTTGTCAGTATAATCTTCATCATTTAGTTTTTTATCAATTACCCATCTTCCAATTGCCGTATGGGTAATTTCGTCTGCCCCATAAAATGAAGCCAAGCAATTACCAGTTAATTTGGCACTTAGTAACATCCAAGCCCAAAGTGGAATAACTGCATCGTTACTACAAAACACCTTAACTAAACTAGCTTGGTACTGTGACCAATCATAGGACTTTATCCAATCTCTAAAGTCCGCCTCTTTTAATATTAAACCGTGAAACAAATGTGGCTGAATGTCCAAACTTAATATTCTGTATTCACTTATCCATTCAGATAAATCTATGGTAATCAAGTTGCTGTTGGCAACTCTATTTATGATAGTTTCTTCCATATTGGGTATAACAATAGCTTAAGTAAATTGGGTCATAAAAGTGTGAAAATATTATAATTTAGTGAGTATTTTTATAGAGTAAAACAAATGGGGGATAAATAGAGGTTGCAATTTTCGCTAATACGTTGTTTAATTTATTCAATATGAATTTTATATCTACTTCGTATTTTAAAACGAAATGTCATTATCTATCTTTCAATGCACTATTGATGTCGTTATCTCAATTGTTCATTGATTGTCTCAAGGTTAGTCAGGTAGAGTAATTATAACTATAGAAATTTAACATCTTGGCTGAAACAATCTCATTTATGACCGTTTTTGTTTTTGAGAATTTCTTTTTTTTTTCAAAAAAAAGGGGATTAACAAAATTTGCTAACCCCCAATATTTATATTACTAAAGGTCTTAGTTATATATATACCTGTAGTCTTTAATATCAGCTTTACGCTTTAATGCTTCAATAGCTTCGTTTCCTGCATTGTTAGCATTTTGCATTATTAACATTTTTCTATCATTAGAAAAATCTTTAGGTATTGGTGTTTTGTTTAGACTTGTTAATCTAACTACATATACACCATTAGCACCTGCAATAGGGCCATATACTTTTTTCTCTTTCATCCCCATTGTAAAACCAACTAAATAAGGTTCTGTAGGAATGTTAGGTATAACTCCTTGTTCAAATGTGATGTTGCTGCCAGTACCTACACTAGAGTTAAGTGTATTAGCCAGTTTGTTAAAATCGTTAGCGGCTGCAGGCATAGCATTTTTCATTTTTTCAACTAGCATTTCTTTTTTCTTCTCTTGAATTGCAAATGCTTTTACATCTTGTTTTATATCTTCTAGTGGTGTTATGCCAGCATCGTATTTCAGTTTCAAACGAGCAACCACATAGTTGTCGCCAGCCTTAATTACGTTACTTACATCGCCTACTTTAGTGTCTGTATTGTATGCCCATTTCACTACCTCTCTTGCTATGGTTAAACCCGGAATAGTGTAGTTACCTGGTTGTACATTATCTGCTATACGTGGTTGAAGTGATTGTTTTTTGATTGAGTTTTCGAACTCTTCGGCAGTACCGCCAATTTTTTGAAATTCTTGAGCTCTATTACTTACGGCCTGTATGTTGTCTGCCGTTGGTCTTATTTCTTTTTCTATAAATCCACCCATTACGGCCTTTTTAGAAACTGGTTGCGTCATTGTAATTACGTGGTAACCAAATTGCGATTTTACAGTAACTACATCTCCTTTATTGTTCAAACCATATACTGCATTCATAAAGTCCTTATCCATTGGGCTTTGTTTGTTTACCCAACCTAGGTCACCACCTTGTTGAGCAGATCCATCTTGACCCTTAACCTTGGCTATAGCAGCGAAGTCTGCACCTTTTTTTACAGCACTAGCTATACTGTCTATGGTAAATTTAGCCTTTGCACTGTCTTGCATTGTTACACCTACAGGTCTAATGACAATGTGACTAACCTTTCTGCCAAATAAACTATCTGCGTAGCTAGTTTTACTGGCCTTAGCTATTACTAATTTATTGCCAATTAGAACTGGGTCAGATACTTGGCCACTATCTAGAGTGAAAAGTAAGCTATCTATTTCCTTAGGCAACTGGCCTTTATTTATAATTCCTTTTGTGTATTTTCCACCTAAACTGTATGCATAATTGCTATCGTTTTTAGTAGTTTTCCAGTTTTCAGCTTTCTTCAACATTTCATTATAAGCAAATAGAGTATCTGCACTCCCTATCGTAACTGGGAATATAACGTAGTCAAATGATCTACCGTCGTTATCCCTTCTAAATTGCTCTTTATGGTCGTCATAATAGCGTTTTATATCTGCATCAGTTACAGTCACACTACTGTCGCTAATGCTAGTAAGTAGTAGTGGTACAAACTCAATATTTGCTATATTATTTTTATCAGAAAAATCAGCAGCAGCTTCTAAGTCAGTTACAAAATAAGATTTAGATGCCATCGCATTATATTTTTCATATAGACGTCTTGTAGAAAAATCTTCTTCGAAACTAGCCCAAGCTTGTTGTTGTTCAACTGGAAGTTTTTCAATGTTTTTAATGGCATTGAATATTTGTTTTCTTTCATCTAGGTCTAGTTGTTGATCTTGACCACCAAGCATTTGTCCTGCTGCAGGGTGAGTTATTTGCCCAAAACAAAGTTCCATTATCTCTTGGTCAGTTACATTTAAACCAAGTTTTTCACTTTCGTTACTCAATATTTGGTTAAGTGTTAGCAGCTGCCAAGCCCTATCATTAATGGAAATTTCCTTTTCAGGAGTCATTTCTTCATCAGGTTGCATTTGTTGTCGCTCTTGCTGTTCTACTTTGTCTTTAACAGCATTATACTCGTTCTCTTGTATGTTTCTACCATTTATAGTAGCGACACCTTGTGGACCATTGTCACCACCTAAAAAACTATTTTTTGTAAATAAATCTGTTGCAATGAATGCGACCATTGCTACCCCAATCAGAATTAGCACTAGGCTAGATTTTTCTCTGATTTTACTAATTATTGCCATTTTCTCGTTTTACTATTATTCAGTCTCTATGGTCTAGCCATAGCCCCCTTTATTTTTTATTATTTAACTATTTTATAATGAAGCTTTTTTCGCCCATTTTATATCCGTCAGTGAATAGGACAACATTATATCTGCCAGGCTCGTACTTAATGTCTGGACCACCCCAATAGATACATTGATTTGCAGCTGCCTCATTGTCATAATCTATTTCTGTAGATGTAGAGTATTTAGCATCTTCTCCATCTATATTTATAATCCCAGAGCCTAGTTGATTCATAGTTACAGATTGCCCTCTAGGATCAACTATCTGTATATAAACTTTCTTTTTGCCATTGCTAGCTGCTAGATTTTTAGGAATTACAAAGCAAACTTTAACTTTCTCTATGTATTTAGCTCTATCGGTTTCAGATTCTTTAGAACCGCCCTTTCTAAACTTAACTCCTTGTGCATTTATATCTTTAGGGTCAATAACTAATCTGCTGGCAAGTTCTAGCTTATTCCCTTTTAAAACTACTTCATCAGTTAATTTATCTATCTCTTTTTCCTTACCCTTTACCTCTTCTTTTAGACCTGAGTTTTCTTTTACTAGTTTTTTATTTTCACCGTCAAGCCTTTTTACATCTTCTAAGTATTTATCAGAGTAAAACTTAAATTTTTCTAAGTCTGATTTTACACTTAAATACTTATTGTAACTGATTTTATTGTCTTTTAGTAAGCCTTCTATTTTGCTTGCCTGTTCTATTAGCTCTGCTTCTTTAGAAGCAACTAATGAATCTAATTGAGAATTCCTGCCCTTATAGCTGCCTAACTCTGACCTGATGCTATCTAATTGTACCCTAAGATCTTCTTTTAGGGCATCACTGTTTAGTATATTTTGATTTAGTTGATCTACTTTTTTATCTTTATCATAGTATTGAAAAATGTTAAAAGCAATTGAACCAAGTAGCAAAAGTGCGATGCTGATTAGCAAGACATTGTTACGACGATTTTTATTCTCTTCTTGTATTTCGTCTTGTTGATAATTTGAATCAGTAGTCATAGTATTGAACGATTGTTGTCTCAATTATACAAAAATAAACAACTCAAGTTTAAATACTTGCGTAAATATCACAGCTAGGGAAAAAGAATGACGCTTCTATTTGAGCATTTTCATCACTATCTGAACCGTGAACTGCGTTAGAACCAATATTTTTACCAAACTTCTTTCTAATGGTACCTTCAGTTGCCTCTGCTGGGTTTGTTGCACCGATTAGGTTTCTATATTCGCTTACAGCATTTTCTTTTTGTAATACTGCAGCAATGATTGGACCTCCACTCATATATTGGGTTAATTCGCCATAAAATGGTCGCTCAGAGTGTACTGCGTAGAATTTTTCAGCTTCCTCTAAACTTAATTTCTTCATTTTCATTGCAATGATTTTATAGCCAGCATCTTCTATATTTGCTAGTATTGCTGCACCGTGACCCTCTGCAAATGCATCTGGTTTCACCATTGTAAATGTAATGTTGTTCATATTAATTGAGTTATAGTAATATTAATAGGGGGCAAAAGTACCCAAATCATTTTAAAGTTTCTAAAATTAATTGTCAACATTAATCATTTTAATGAATTATATTTATTTTATAAGTATTGATTGTATTCAGGTAGTACTATTTATTTTTGTTGGTATTAGTATTTGGTTATACTAAGAAAACTTAGCATTAAAACTGTTTGGAACTCACTCAATATCAAACTGAGACGGAATTGATTGCTGGACTAAAGGCAAAAAATGAAACTGCTCTGGTTCAAGTCTATGACAGGTACTATGCCTCTCTTAGTGGCATCATTTTCAAGTACGTAAATGATGTAGAACTCACAGAAGAACTTATACAGAAGACATTTGTAAAAATTTGGCTACATATAGACAGTTACGACCATAGTAAGGGGCGACTATTTACTTGGATGGTGAATATTGCTAGAAATTTGTCTATTGATAAGTTACGCAGCGCTGACTATAAGACCAGTCAGAAAACCGAAGTACTAGATAATTCCGTACATAACAACAATCTTAATCATAGTGAGCAGTTAAGAATTGACCACATAGATATGGCTGAGATAGTCCAGAGATTAAGACCAGAACAGAAAAACTTAATTGACTTGATATATTTTAAAGGATATACTCAAGCAGAAGTGGCTGATAAACTTAAGATACCATTGGGAACAGTAAAAACTAGAGTCAGAGCGGCTATAGTAGAATTAAGAAAGTATTTTAAAGTAGTCAATCCAAAATAGAAATGAGCATTCACACTTTTATAAATAGCGGAATTTTGGAACTATATGTTGCCGGAGTTTTAACAGATGCTGAGTTAGCTCAAGTAGATGATATGATACAGAAACATCCAGAATTGCAAGTTGAAATTCAGGCAATTATTGATGCGACCATCCTCTATACAGAACTGCATACTGTCGCAATAAATAAGGATAAAACTCTTGAAAACATTAAAAACGCCATTCAGAATTTACCCGCACCTGAAGAAAACAACCCAAAAATAAAAAATGGAATGTTCTCTAAAAATAATAATGCTGTCAAAGAAGATAATTTGTTTACAAATAAGGAAGGGAAAAATGCTGAGGTTAAGAAATTGCCAAATGATGGAAGACCACAAAATACCCCAATCAATAGGGTTTTGACTGATGCACAACCAGGTAGACCAATTGCTATAAGCCAAACTAAAAGCTATGGTTGGTTAGCAGCTAGCATAATATTCCTTTTGTTGAGTCTTGGTTTAAATGGATTTTTATATATAGAATGGGACAAACAAAAGGCTACCATAGTTAGCCTAGAGCAAAGTATTGAGAAAAAAGGATTAGAGTACCAAGCCTTAAATACTAAGTATAGTAACACGCAGGGTGTTATGGATATATTTACTAATAAAGAGTTTAAACAGTTGCAAATATCAGGTAATGATACTATGAATTCTGAAATGTTAGCAACCGTTTATTGGAATAGGAAAACTCAAGATGTTAGAATTATGCCTCAAAGCATTGCAAAATTGCCAACAGGAAAAGTTTATCAACTTTGGGCAATAAATAATGAAGGTAAGCCAGTAGATGCTGGAGTGCTGGATATGAAAGATGACATAGGAACTATGCAACAAATGAAATTAGTAGCTGACGCTAAGGCCTTTGCCGTAACTATAGAGCCAGATGGTGGCAGTGAGTCACCAACTATGCCTATTGTTATGCAAGCCTCGCTTTAGTTTACTATTAATTTGCATTAGATATAAAAGTTTCTTTTTAAGTTCGATTTTTTGGTTTTAAATGTCTAAACAAGACATTCAAAATAAAAAGACTGTAACTAGATATAGTTTTGAAAAAAATCTTTCATCGCGTCGGCTCACTTGACACTTTGAAGATCTTATACATCAAGATAACAATAAGTTAAATATTTATTAAAATATTTTAACCTAAGTAAATCTTAATTTAATTAAGCTTCGTAATTAGTTCTTGAAGATTGGTTGGGGGTTATGAGTTCTTAGGACTTACACTGAAGGGTTGGAGCATAAGTATTTCTCCCCCCGCTTTTCTATTGAACTAATAGTCCAAACTTTATAACATTTACTGTTTTATTATTATCCATTTGGCTCATATACAAAGAGTCTCTACCTTTTTTTTCAAATTTTAAATCATTGAAATTTTCCTCCTTAGCAACCATTGGGGTAAATTTTGCCAAGTCTTTAGTGTAATTTATTGATTTGTAGGTGATGCTGTATTCTTTTTTTAATTCTTTTAGGGTCAGTTTTAAATAAGGGGTATCTTTGGCTATGTAGATCACTATGCAACCTATTTCGTTAATTTCACCTCTAGCAAATAGACTTATTTTCCCACGCATAGTATCTTTTTCGATTGTCCATTCCATTAGGTCGTTCATTTGAGTTTCATTTTTAGAGAACCATCTGCCCTCCATCCATTTAAACTGATTCACATTTAGTTTATCATTTTGGCAAGATGCAAGATTAATACAAGCATAAGCGATGAATAAAGATTTTAATATTTTCATTAAATTAGTTTAATAATATAGGCGCATTTCTAATTTCAAATTATATTACTTTAATTAATTTAGTAGTTTTATTATCAGTACCTTTGCAGGTTCAAAAATGCTTAGGCATTAACTAGTAAATATAATGAGCAATATAGTGGCCATAGTAGGCAGGCCAAATGTAGGAAAATCTACATTGTTTAACAGATTAATTGGAGAGCGTCAGGCTATTGTAGATGACGTGAGTGGTGTAACTCGTGATCGTCACTATGGAGTGAGTGAGTGGAATGGGCGTGAGTTTGTAGTAGTTGATACCGGTGGATATGTATCTAACAGCGACGACGTGTTTGAAAAGGCTATTAGGGCGCAAGTAGAAATCGCCATTGCCGAGGCTGACATCTTGCTGTTTATGGTTGATGTTGTAACGGGAATTACAGATCAAGACTTCACATTTGCCCAAGTATTAAGAAAATCTAATAAGCCAATATTAGTTGTCACCAATAAAGTAGATAACTATGAAAGATTAGCCGATACCCACGAGTTTTATAAATTTGGATTCGAAGAACTTTTTAGTCTAAGTAGCATAAATGGAAGTGGTACAGGTGAACTTTTAGATAGAGTAGTAGAATTATTGCCAGTTGAAGAGCGAGATAAGTCTCAAGACGATTTGCCAAAATTCGCCATATTGGGAAGACCTAATGTGGGTAAATCTACTTTGATAAATACTTTAATAGGTGAAGATAGAAATATAGTAAGCAACATACCAGGTACCACCAGAGACAGTATTAATACCCACTATAATAAGTTTGGTAAAGAATTTATACTTATAGACACAGCTGGAATTAGAAAGAAGGGTAAAGTAACAGAAGACATAGAGTTTTACAGTGTGATGCGTGCCATTAAGGCACTAGAAGCTGCTGACCTAATATTTTTGGTAATAGACGCTGTGGAAGGATTTGAAAGTCAAGACCAAAACATATTTCAATTAGCTGATAAGAGAGGCAAGGGTATTGTGATATTGGTAAATAAGTGGGACTTAGTTGAGAAAGACAATAAAACATTAGATGCCTATACCAAAGAAATTAAAGAGAAAATAGCGCCGTTTACTGATGTACCTATTATGTTTATTTCAGCAATTGAGAAAACTAGAATATACAAAGCTGTAGATATTGCAATGGAGGTATATGAAAATCGTAAAAAACGCATAAGTACCAGCGAATTAAACGAAATGTTACAAACGGCTGTATTAACTATGCATCCACCTAGTATAAAGGGTAAATTTATCAAGATAAAGTATGCTACACAAGTTCATATAGAAGCACCAACTTTTGCATTCTTTGCTAACCACCCACAGTACATCAGAGAGGACTATAAACGTTATATTGAGAACAAACTGCGTGAGCATTTTAACTTTAGCGGTGTACCACTGAAATTGTTTTTTAGAAAAAAATAGTATTTGTTATATAAATATTATTAATTTTGTGCCGAAATAGAGTAATCTTTACTATGATAATAAAGAAGTTATGTATTGCCTACATATTAGCAATAGCTACGCTAAGTGTAACTGCGTGTAAGAATGCAGAAGATAGGACTGAAACTCAGAACTTAGAACAAACAGATAGTCTAAGGAATAACGTATTAGACCAAGCAAATGATTCTGACGGGTTCCTAAATGATACTAACCCAACGCCAAATAAAGACAGTGTTGACGTAAGATAATTATTTATATCTTTGACAACTATAAATTTAATTTAACTTTTAAACTTAATATTTCACACACACACAAAATGAAAAAAGTATTCGCTCTTGTAGCAATCGCTGCTTCTGTTGCTCTTATTTCTTGCAACGAAAAGAAAACTGAAGGTACTGAAGCTATTGAAAACACAAAAGATTCAGCTAACGATGTTGTTGATAGCTCTGCTGATCAAATGAAGATGCAAAATGACAGTGTTGCAGAAAAAGCTAAAAATGCTGCAGATTCTGCTGCTAACGTCGGTGATAAAGCAAATGACAAAATGGAAGAAAATGCTAAAGATGCGGCTAAAGGCGCAGAAAAAATGTAATTTTAGATACATTTAGTATTATTTCAAAATGAAAGGGGAGTGAGTTTGTCACTTCCCTTTTTTTATGCAATCTTTTTGATAAACTTCATAAGAATTTATAAAAAGATACTGACTGTATAAGTGGGTAATTTCTTATTTTCGCCTTCATTAATTTTTGCTAAATGAACGTAGTAGAAGAAACACTTAAAGAAAGCATTATAGAGCAGGTTGCTGCATCTAACGATGTAGAAAGATTTCATTATAATTTGTCACCAGCCCAATTAGTAGAGCACGCTTTACGTAGAGGCGAAGGTCACATAACAGAAACTGGTGCATTTGCCGCTGATACGGGAACATTTACAGGAAGATCTCCAAAAGATAAATTTTCTGTAGAAGATGCTACTACAAAAGATACAGTATGGTGGGGCGATGTGAATCAACCTATCAGTACTGAACACTTTAATTCTCTATACGAAAAAGTTTCTAATCATTTAGCTAACAAAGAAGAATTATTTGTTCGTGACAGTTTTGCTTGCGCAGATCAAGACTACCGACTGAATATAAGAGTAGTAACAGAGTCAGCATTTCAAAATTTATTTGCAAACAATTTATTCCTAAGACCTACTCCTGAGGAATTACTACACTTCACTCCAGAATGGCACGTAATAGCTGCGCCGAGCTTTGAGGCTGACCCCCTTATAGACGGTACACGTCAAGCGAATTTTTCTATTATCAATTTCACTAAGAAAATTATCCTAATAGGTGGGAGCGCCTACACAGGTGAGATTAAAAAAGGAATATTTACAGTACTAAACTATGTATTGCCACAAGAGCGTCAAGTACTAAGTATGCACTGTAGCGCAAACGTTGGATCAGATGGTGACACGGCAATATTTTTTGGATTAAGTGGTACGGGTAAAACTACCTTGAGCAGTGACCCGAATAGAAGATTAATAGGTGACGATGAGCACGGTTGGACGGAAAACAGTGTCTTCAATTTTGAAGGTGGTTGTTACGCAAAAGTTATTGATCTAGACCCAGCTAAAGAACCTCAAATATTCAATGCCATTAAATTTGGTTCATTGTTAGAGAACATAAACTTTGTGGAGGGTACTAATACTCCAGACTATAAAGACGGAAGCAAAACTGAAAATACAAGAGCTGCCTACCCAATTAACTTTATTGACAACATTATGGAGCCAAGTGTAGGTAAAGCACCTAAAAATATATTCTTTTTAACTGCAGACGCATTCGGAGTATTACCTCCTATCAGTAAGTTAACTATTGAACAAGCTATGTATTGGTTCATAAGCGGATATACAGCTAAAGTCGCTGGAACTGAAGCTGGTGTGAAAGAGCCTCAACCTACATTCTCTGCTTGTTTTGGTGCTGCATTTTTGCCACTACACCCAACTAAATACGCAGAACTATTGGGTAAAAAACTAGATAACAGTCAGGTAAATGTGTGGTTAATAAACACTGGTTGGACTGGTGGTGCTTATGGAGTTGGTGAGCGCATAAGTCTAAAAAATACCCGTGCACTAATTAATGCTGCACTTGGTGGAGGTTTAGATACGGTAAATTACCATACAGATGACATATTTGGACTGCAAGTACCTGAAACCTGCCCAGAAGTTCCAACGGAAATGTTGACACCTAAAAATACTTGGTCTGACAAAAACGGGTACGATGAAAAAGCTTATGAATTAGCAGGCTTTTTCGTAAAGAATTTTGAGAAATATTCTGACGGTGCTAGCGAAGCTATTCGCAACGCAGCTCCTAAAACCAAGTAATAAGATTATTTAATTATTAAATATTTGAATATGCCCCTTAAATGGGGCTTTTTGGTTTATAATTTATGACCTTTGTACTTGTTTTGACCTTTCAGTTACTTTACTGCACTAAAATCATTAATGTCAAGTATTACCACTCTTTTATATGTCTATAACCACGACAAATGGTTGTCTAAGGCTATAGAATCTATCTTGGCTCAGTCATTGGAACATCAAATAGTTATAATAGATGATGCTAGTTCCGATACCAGTTTTGACATTATTCAATCGTTTTCTTTAAACCAGCCTCAAATTAAGGTAATCAGATTTCAAGAGCATCAGGGTAAAGTATACGGGCTAAATAGAGGTTTAATAGAAGTAAAAACAGATTATGTAGCGTTTGCTGAATCTGATTTTATATCAGTAAAAGATAGATACAGCAAGCAATATCAGTTTTTAGAGTCAAACTCAGATTTTGGTGTGGTTGGCAGCTTTGTAAACAATGATTTAATTAATTTTAAGAAAAGAAATTGGACGGCATCATATATAGAGGCAGTTCTTTTTTTTGGAAATCCAATTCATCATTCCTCAGTTATGGCTAGGTCTAAGATATTTGCCCAACAAGCAAACAACTATAGACCCTTATTTGAAAACTTTATGGCTGACCACGACTTGTGGTTACGTATTAAAAGGAATTGGAAATTTAATATCTTACCTGAAGATTTGGTAATTGATCTTCTATCACAAGATGAGATAAGTAGATATCGTAGTAAAAAACAGGCAGATGCTGCAACAGATTTCTATGTAAAGCACTTGAATAGATTATTTAATTATTCGCCTGCATCAGCGGAGCTAAAAAAACAAATCTCACTCTATCTAGGTAATGAAGCAGAGAAATTTGGACATCCTAGGAAATTTAGGCTTTGGTTTGATAAATTGTTAGCATTAAATGAGCAGTATAATGCTTTTCCACAAGAAGAATTCAAAACAGCAGTAGAATACCAATGGAAACGACTTGGTTGGTTGCTAAGGAATTATAGCATAAGGCGATATGCACAGTATGAGAAGCAAAATGGAAAATTTATGCCCTTAGTGTATATCCAACTTATCCTGAAAGGTGCCAAACTGAAGTAGCATATTCATAAAATTGTATGAAACTATTTGCAATGTGGTATCGTTTATCACTTCTATTTCCTAAACCAATTAAGATATTTAGGTACAGTTATAAATACAATGAGTAAGCTTGGACGTGTATTAGTGGCAATGAGCGGGGGTATAGACAGTACTGTAGCGGCCGTAATGCTTAAGGAACAAGGCTATGAAGTTATTGGAATGACTATGAAAACCTGGGACTATGCTGCCAGCGGTGGTAGTAAAAAAGAAACAGGTTGTTGCAGTTTAGATAGTATTAACGACGCTAGAGCTGTGGCTGTAGCACACGGTATTCACCACTTCATACTTGATATTAGAGAGGAATTTGGCGATTATGTCATTGATGACTTTGTAAAAGAGTACCTAAATGGTCGTACACCAAACCCCTGCGTATTATGCAATACGCACATAAAATGGTCTGCCCTACTAAAGCGCGCCAATAAACTAGAGTGTGAATTTATAGCAACAGGTCACTATGCCCACAAAAGACTAGAAAACGATAGATATGTAATAAGTAGGGGAGTTGATACTCTGAAAGACCAAAGCTATGTGCTTTGGGGACTTAGTCAAGAAAATTTGGCTAGAACTATGTTACCTTTAGGTACATTTCGTAAGACTGAAATTAAGCAAATGGTACACGAATGGGGCTATCACGATTTAGCCAATAAACCTGAAAGCTATGAAATATGCTTTATTCCAGATAATGATTATAGATCGTTTCTAAAAAGGCGCGCACCTAAAGAAACTGAACTACTAGATGGTGGAGATTTTATATCTGCAGATGGCAAATTTCTTGGCAAACATAAAGGCTACCCTTTTTATACTATCGGCCAACGCAAGGGCCTAGAGAAAGCATTTGGAAAACCAATGTTTGTATTAAGCATTGATGCAAAAAATAATAAAGTAGTATTGGGTGAAGAAGACGAATTAGATAGAAGGCAAATGGTTGTCAACAATTTAAATTTGCAAAAATATTCTGAATTACCAGCAGAAGGCATAGATTCTCTGACTAAAATAAGGTATAAAGATCAAGGCTCTATGGCTAATATTCGCCAACAATCTGATCAAATTATGGTTGACTTCTATCATAATGTTAAAGCCATAACACCTGGTCAAAGTGCCGTGTTCTACGAAGGGGATGATGTAATCGGTGGCGGGCATATATTTAGTTCTACTGCTCTTGACAGTAAGCTAGAAAAGCTAGAGCAGGCATCAATCTAAATTGTATTAGGCAAGGTTCAGTCTATTTGCATTTTTACTTAAATTTGGATACTTATATGCTAAAATCGAAACTACTTTATCTTAATGTTATTCTATCATTTGTAATTGCAATTGTGGGGACATCTTGTAAAAAAACTGAAATCATATCTGTAATTTCACCTAAGGTAGTTTCTTATCAAGACTATATGCCCAGCCAAATAGGATTGTTTAGAACATATGCTGTTGATAGCTTTAAGTATAATGGTAATAGCGATAAAGTGTATGATACAGTTAGTTATTTCATAAAGGAAATCTGTATAGCTACCAAACTAGATAGTAATGGAATGCGAGTCACTACATTCAACAGGCAGTTACGTACAGACCCAACAGACAAATGGCAAAATATAGGTGAGTTTAATATAATATATAGAGAGAAATATATAGTTGAAAGTAATCAAAATCTTAATCTAGTTAAATTAATAATACCGCCAGAAGTAGGTAAGACTTGGAATCCGAACGACTTTAACAACATAGATACATTAAATGTAGGTAGCAGTAAGTATGCAACCTTACATAAGCCTTGGTCGTTACCTAAATATAACTTTGATAGCACTACAACTGTTGAGTTAAAAAACGATCGTGACTTTATAAATAGAATTTACGAGGCAGAGGTGTATGCATATAGGGTAGGGTTAATTAGGTTTGAGAAAGACAGTTTAGATAGACAACCTAATCAAGCAGATACAACTAATAGATTAGTTAGGGGTTTTAAAATAACAAAAACACTTATAGAATATGGCAAATAACAGTTTTAAGTCATTGCAATTCGCAAGCCTAATAGCTGTTTGTTTACTTATTTATACGCCCGTATCCTCACAGAAACTTTTTAATTATTACTTAGAGTTAACTGATAAAAATGGCTCACCTTATAGCTTAGACAGACCCTTAGAATTTCTAAGTCAACGCTGTCTTGACAGAATGGCGAGAAACAATGTTAGCCTTGATTACAGCAGTTTGCCTGTAAGTGAAAACTACCTTGCTGATATTAGAATCTCTAATGCTAAGGTGTTGTTTTACAGTAGGTGGCAGAACAGTGTAACCATTAGTAGCACAGACAGTAACTGGCTGGTTAATAATCCTAAACCATACATAAAATCTACACTACGACTAAGAGTAATTGACAAGCGAGGTAAAAATGACTCATTTAAAAAAGAACCTGTAATAAGATACTACCCAGATTACGGTGAAGCCTATAATCAAGTACAGATTCATCACGGCGGATACATTCACAGTTTAGGATTTCAAGGCCAAGGTAAACTAGTTGCCGTAATAGATGGAGGCTTTCAGTTTGTGGATCAAAGTCCTGCCTTAAAGCATCTATTTCTCACCAAGAAACTAATAGGTGTCAGGGACATTTGGAGTACTAACAGCGATACACTGTATAAATTAAACAATCACGGCGCATATGTATTAGGAACAATGGCTGGCATATTACCTAAGAAATATTTAGGTTCAGCTGTTGATGCAGAATATTTGATAATAAGAAGCGAAAGAACTGACTTTGAGCGAAAAATAGAAGAGGCCGCTTGGATAAGTGCCATAGAATATGCTGACAGTATGGGTGCAGACCTAGTAAACTCTAGCCTTGGTTATACTGAATTTGACGATAGTCTTGAAAACTATACGTTTTCAGATTTAAACTCATACACATCTATATCATCTAGGCAGGCCAGTATGATGCTTAATCACGGAATGCTGCTGGTAAATAGTGCAGGTAATAGCGGACGTTCCTCTTTCAAATATATTGGGGCACCAGCCGATGCCACAGGAATATTAAGCGTAGGTAGTATAAATCTAAATACGTTGTTACGAACGGGCTTTAGTAGTTTTGGCTTTGTACGTAACGGCATAGTCAAGCCAGAGGTTATGAGTATGGGGGCTGGGACAGCTATGCCTGCACTAAATTCAGACCAAGTGGTGTATAATAGTGGGACAAGTTTTTCTTCTCCATTATTGGCAGGGTTAATTACTAGCCTGTGGTCAGCATTCCCTAACCAATCTGCAGCTAATATTCGAGATGCGATTATAAAGTCTTCTGATAGATACATTTCGCCAAATGAACAATATGGATATGGCATACCAGATATGATTATTGCCTATAATATTTTAAAGACAAATGTACCATTCGATATTAATGACATACAGTTAAAGCTATTCCCGATCCCGACAAATTCATTGCTAAACATAACCGGATATCTACGTGAAAGTGACCAATGGTACACTATCAATATACATAATAGCCAAGGCAAATTGCTGTACACGTATTACCAAACAATGCTAGATAGAAAGATTGTGCATAAAGTAGATGTTAGTGCATTCTATCAGGGTACCTACATAGTTAGTATTACTACTAATAGTCAGCACCAAAGCCAGAGGTTTCTAGTAAACTAAATCCAGACCTGAGCACCCTCTGTACAATTGGTACAAATGTCTATTTCCTTCCTAGAATTGATAAGTTGCCCTCTAAATTTCTGATAGGCGGTACCTTTCCAAATAGACCTGAATGAATCGTTATTTTGCAGATCGCCGAGTCTGTGTGTGGCGTCTTTGTCAAAACAACACGGTACTATTTTACCATCCCAAGTAACTACGCAACTGTGCCACATTTTCCAACAGTGGTTTAGCAGGGTATGTTTTAGTCTGTAGGTGCCGTTAGGTAGTTTTTTATAGCGGCTATATTTCTCTACGGTTGGTATGAGTTCATTTCCGTGCTCATATTCATATACCTGTGCACTCTTAAACTTTACCTCGTCTACTCCCAGTTCCTTAGCTAACTTCACAACATCGTCCATTTGGTGTTCATTAGGTTTAACTACTAAAAACTGAAATATGATGTGGGGGGTTGCGCTTTTTAGCTTTTTCTTCCAAGCTATTATGTTTTTAGTACCCTCTATCACTTTGTCTATTTTACCCCCAATTCTGTATTGTTCATATACTTCTTGAGTGGTTCCGTCTATGCTGATGATAAGCCTGCTAAGCCCGCTCTCTACAGTTTCCTTCGCCTTAGCATCAGTTAGGTAGTGCGCGTTGGTACTGGTAGCAGTGTACATTTTCTTGCCAGAGGCTAGTTTAACAAGGGGTAAAAAGCTCTGATTCAAATAGGGTTCTCCTTGGAAATAAAGTATTAAATAGGGGGTGTATTTACTTATTTGCCCTAAAACCTTCTCTGCTAAATCAAGGGTTAGCATTCCGATTGGTCTGCTAAAAGATCTTAAGCCACTTGGGCATTCTGGACAACGAAGGTTACAACTGGTGGTTGGCTCTATGCTAATGCTAATAGGCATTCCCCAATGTATCGGCTTTTTTAGTAGGCGACTGATGTAATAGCTAGAGAAAATCTGAATCGCATTCCAAGTTCTGGTTACGTCCATCACTTTAAAAAACTGCCATCCGTCTCTGTATATAGCCCTATTATACGCCACTTGAAATTGTTTTTACTAAAATGTCGAAAGTTAAGTGTATAATATTTGGTGCGGTCAGTTTTGTTGTGCAGATTTGTACCCCCTGATAGATAGAAATATTAATTTTTTAATTATGCACTACTTTATACAGGTAATTATATATTTAGACAATGTTAAAGGCACTTCTCATATTCATTAAAAACCCGCAGTTAGGTAAAGTTAAAACAAGATTAGCTAAAACTGTGGGGGACGTTAATGCACTTAAAATTTACCAGTATCTCTTAGATCACACTATGGAGATAACCTATGAACTAGATACTACAGATAAGTTTCTGTATTATAATGAGTTCATACCAACCCGTGATGAGTGGCCACCAAGTCTTTATCAAAAAGAATTACAGAAAGGTATTGACCTAAATGATAAAATGCTAAATGCATTTACCCAAGTAATAGAAGAGGAATCTTACTCTAAGGCAATCTTGATTAGTCCAGATTGCTACTTATTAACAGATAGTATGCTAGATAAAGCATTTAAAATGCTAGATACATTTGATGTAGTGCTTGGACCATCTAATGATGGTGGATACTACCTGATAGGTATGAAAAAGGTTCACAGAGAGCTATTTGAAGAAGATGAACAAGGTGAAAGCACCAACCACGCTAAAGTAATGGAGCGCATAAAGGGTATGGGTATGAAGGTATTTAATATGCCCGTACTGACTGATGTAGATACAGAGGAAGACTTGGGTAAGTTGAACAAAATGATTAAGGTAGAGGAAAAACCTAGTCGTAGAAAGCAACAATAGGTTATGCCCAAAATATATGATAATGCTGCTGAAGCCATAATCGACATACCAGACGGGGCAACCCTTATGTTAGGTGGGTTTGGTCTGTGTGGCATTCCAGAGAATTGTATAGCTGCCCTAGTTCAAAAAAATGTAAGAGATCTAACCTGCATCAGCAACAATGCTGGGGTTGATGATTTTGGCATAGGACTGATGTTGCAAACCCGCCAAGTGAAAAAAATGATAGCCAGCTATGTTGGTGAAAATGCTGAATTTGAGCGACAATTGCTACACGGTGAACTAGAGGTTGAACTAATTCCACAAGGTACACTGGCTGAACGATGTAGGGCAGGTGGGGCAGGTATTCCAGCATTCTTTACCCCAGCGGGTTATGGTACAGAAGTAGCTGAAGGCAAAGAAGTAAGAGAGTTTTACGGTAAAATGTACCTGATGGAGAAATGGCTACAGGCAGACTATGCCATAGTTAAGGCCTGGATGGGAGACACTGCAGGTAATTTAATATACAAAGGCACAGCCAGAAACTTTAACCCAATGATGGCAACGGCTGGTAAAATAACCATAGCCGAGGTTGAACATTTGGTGCCAGCTGGTGAACTTCACCCAGAGCAAATACACACTCCAGGCATATATGTGCAGCGCATATTTCAAGGGAAAGATTACCAAAAAAGAATAGAAAAAATAACCACCCAGCTACAATAAATCTATAATGGCATTTGATAAACACGGTATAGCCAAAAGAATAGCCCAAGAATTGAAAGATGGCTGGTACGTAAATTTAGGAATTGGCATACCAACCCTAGTTAGCAATTACATAGCTGATGACATAAACGTGGTATTGCAAAGTGAAAATGGATTATTAGGTATGGGTCCTTATCCACTGCTAGCTGATGTAGATGCAGACCTAATCAATGCCAGTAAGGAAACCATAAGCTATATGCCCGGAAGTGCCATATTTAGCTCGGCAGATAGTTTTGCTATGATACGTGGTGGACACGTACACCTTACCGTACTAGGCGCAATGGAGGTAAGTGACAAAGGCGATATAGCCAATTGGAAAATCCCAAATAAATTAGTAAAAGGAATGGGCGGTGCTATGGATTTAGTTGCCAGTGCAGACAACATAATAGTGGCAATGATGCATACCAACCCTAAGGGAGAAAGCAAGCTGATGGCAGAATGCGACCTACCCCTAACCGGTGTGCGTTGCGTAAAAAAAGTAGTAACAGACCTAGCTGTGTTAGACATTGGCGACAGGGGCTTCATATTAAGGGAATTAGCCCCAGGAGTAACGATAGAGGAAGTTCAAGCCAAAACCCTAGGCAGGCTGGTAATAGATTTAATCTAAAACCTATTCAAACCAGTACTGTAGGCTTCTCCTTTTATCAATCGCTCAAATGTTGCCTTTAACTCTGGTGCCTCATTAATGCTTATTTTACCGCTGGTTAATAGCTTCTGTTGTTTTCTGATCAGGGCATAGTCATATAACTTCTGCTCATCATCAGTTAGTGGTTGTACAGTCGGCACCTTTATACGTACACCAGCATCGTCTAGTGCTACAAACGTGTAGAAGGCTTCATTAGACTTCAATTTGATATCGTTTCTTAGGTCTTGGCTATATACCTCTATATATACCTCCATACTGGTGTTGAATGCACGGACTACCTTAGCCTGCAACGTTACAACGTTGCCTAACTTAATGGGGTGATTAAACGAAACATCGTCCACACTGGCCGTTACACAAATGTGTTTGCTGTGTTTAAATGCCGACATTGCGCTGCATATATCCATCCAGTGTAGCAGCCTGCCCCCCATCAGGTTGTTCAGCATATTGGTATCATTAGGCAATACCAGCTCATTCATAATGGTTAGCGAGTCACTAGGGCGTTTAATTTCCATAAATCAGTTTTAATACAGTTGTTATAAATTGGCTGGGCAAAATTCCATTATTTATATGACAATATGAAATGTGCAGCTGTTAGGTTTTAATACCCCCCCCACACACATAGTATAATTGAATAAATACTAGCCAAAAACAGGCAAAACAGAAACGAGTATTAATACCTTTGTAGATTGATATAAATTAGTTGTTTAAATCTCACTGCCCAGCATAGATTTTTACCCAATATATAACAATAAATTGGCCCCATAGTTCAATGGATAGAATGTCAGATTCCGGTTCTGATGATTTGGGTTCGAATCCCGATGGGGTCACAATTTTTGGTGG
>JAWXCF010000081.1:0-14983 GCA_034440515.1 Bacteroidota bacterium | reverse complement strand
TAATATTGCAATATAGTTTTATACCTATGGGAATTACTAAAAATGGAAGTTTTCTATCTACTCATAATGCTACTGCCAATTTATTTAAGGCATTAGGGCATCCCGCTAGATTAGCAATTATTGAGCACCTACTTAAGGTTAATTCCTGTATATGTAATGACTTGGTGAAAGAATTACCATTAGCACAGGCCACTATATCTCAACACTTAAGGGAGCTAAAATCTGTTAATTTAATTCAAGGGGAAATAGGAGGCAACTCCATTTGCTACTGTATTAATCCTGAAACTATGGCGACCCTAACGGAATGTTTAGAATTAATGAATAAAAAACTAAAAATCAACAATAATTGCTGCTAAATAATATGAATATATTCCCCAAAATGCACGTGAGTCTCTATGTTAAGAATATTACTGAGACGATAGATTTCTATACTAGATTTTTTCAAATAGAACCCTTTAAGGTTAAATCGGACTATGTGAAATATGTATTAGATTCTCCTTCATTAATAATTTCGTTTTTAGAGAATCCCGATAATGTACAGTCCACCTTTGGACACTTAGGCTTTCAAGTAGAAACTCAAGAAGACTTCAACATAAAATTATGGCAGGCTAGAAAAGCCAAAATAATTTCACTTGAAGAGATTCAAACCAGCTGTTGTTATGCCGTGCAGGACAAATATTGGGTTACAGACCCAGACGGGTACCAATGGGAAGTCTATTACTTTAAAGAGGACATTGAGTTTGAAGATCCAAATTATAAATCCAATTTAGAACCAATTTGCTGTACACCGAAAGTTGAAACTATATGAAAAATATACTGGTACTATGTACAGGAAACAGTTGCCGCAGTCAAATGGCAGAGGGGTACTTACGCTTGTATGCAGGGGATAAAGCCGATATATACAGCGCAGGGATACAAACTCACGGACTAAACCCTAAGGCAGTAGCCAGTATGGCAGCAGACGGCGTTGACATATCGCATCATACCAGTAATTTGATAGATGAATACAAACACATTGACTTTGATATAGTACTTACGGTGTGTGACCACGCTAGAGAGAATTGCCCATATTTCCCTACTAAAGCTGTAACAATTCATCAAAATTTTTCTGACCCCAGCAAAGTAATAGGCACCCAATTAGATATAGATGAAGCATTTACTAGCACCAGAACACTCATAAAAAATTGGTGCCAGCAAATAGTCAGCGAACAAGTATGAAAAAGTATGTAGCTGAACTAATAGGAACGTTTAGCATTATCTTTTTTGGACATTGTAGCATAGCTATGTCTATACTGCAACCAACTATGATAGGTAACTTAGGTATTGCGCTAATAAATGGACTGATAGTTACCTTAATGATTTACAGTTTTGCTCGGATATCTGGTGCTCATTTTAATCCGGCAATTACCGTGTCCTTTTGTATGAATGGAGATATGCACATACGCAAGGCATCACTTTACGTTATAGCACAAATATTTGGTGGCATTTTGGGTTCCTATTTTGCTAATAGACTCTTTTCAGGTTTTGAATTAAATATGATTACGGAACCCAAAACCACTTTAATTCAGGCATTTGCAGCAGAATTTATCTTAACCCTAATATTGATGTTAGTAGTGTATCATAATTCAATTAAAGGAAAAGAGATATTATCTTTTGCACCCATACAGATTGGGATAATCATATTTATAGGTGTGTATTTGTTTGGCGCCATTAGCTGTGCATCTTTTAATCCTGCACGTAGTATAGGTCCCGCAATTGTAGCAAATCACTACGCTAATTTATGGTTATATTTATTGGCACCCGTAGCTGGCGCTGCAACAGCTAAATATGTAAATATGTGGTATAGGCGTATGCATTAACTATTAAATAGGAACCTATTCATCTCTTTTATGACACGGTCTAGGTGCGCCTGTATGCGTGGCGACAAGGGATAAGATAAAGACTCCCAATTTCCCTTGCCGATTTTGTGTAAGCCGTAGGCAGTTATTTGAATTTCTTTCTCGCTAATGTATTTAACCGTTAGTACTAGCCTAACTGGTTCATCTATGCCCAATCGCTTACTTATATCAGTCTGTCTAGTCCTTAGGGTGAAGGCCTCACCATCATAGTTTTGATTGGCAGAATAGTAGCCCTCTGTACGTAGGTATTCGGCTATCTTTTCCATACCATATTTCCCAATATGTGCATCGCCAGGTTTCAAATTTATAAATCTCTCCACCACCATTGAACTATCAGCCATCATTGCACTGGTTTCAGGTTGCGTTAGCCCCTCTGGGTCAGAAACGGGTGCTGTGCTAAAAAAAAAGTACAAAAATAGCGATTGTAAAAAAAGAAGCATACGTTATGGTTGGGTGAATATATTGTTTCAATACCTCTACATAACAGATTATCTTGCTAAAAATTGCCCCAAGTCAAAATTTTAATTAAATCTATTTTTTTAAACCCTAACATTCAACAACTATATAAAGATAATTTTTCGTTTTTACTACAATACCTAAGTATATTAATATAGTAAACAACTATACTATTTAGTTTTTCTGCACATATTCTATAAATTTTGGGAATAACAGCTGGAACCAGGCTGTGTATTTTTCAGGATTTTGTTGTATATCTACAGCTATATCTATGGTACTCATCCACGCATAGTCTGCTACCTCATCAGGGTTTGGGCTGATACCCTCGCCCCGCCACTCTGCTACATATACGTGATCTAGTTCGTGCTCTACCATATTGCCGTCTAGTTCTGCTCGATATAAAAATGTAAAGGCAAAATGTACGGGTAATTGCAATCCCATTTCCTCATTAAGTCGCAGCATAGCAAATTCCTCTATGTCCAATTCTGTAGTTGGGTGGCTACAGCAGGCGTTCGTCCACAATAGTGGGCTATGATATTTACTTGCTGCACGCTGTTGCATCAATATATTCCCTTGATAATCATATATCATAATACTAAATGCCCTATGCAATAGGCCCAGTTTATGCGCATCTACCTTAGTAGCTGTACCGATGGCTTCGTCTGCTTCATTTACGAGAATGACTAGGGCGTGCATATTATTTGTTTCACTCATTTCTTTAGGTTTACAGTTAATTGACGGAAATATTTATTTGCTTGTGCATCTGCATTTACTTCTACTAGGTTTGCCTTATGGTTTAGTTTATTTCTAAATATAGCTGTAAATATACTGGGCAAACCAACAACGAGCAGATACAGCCACCCCAATTGCCTACTCTGCAAAACGTGACCATATTCGTGCTGTAATAGAGGATTGGTTACATCTGCCTGCAATCTGGCATCGCCAATTATTAGCAAACCCAAACTTACTGCACCCCAGTTACCTTGACATACAATTATATATGCTCCTAGTTTGTGTTGATAGCTGGCAGATAGTATTCTACCAAGGCCAAATTGCCATAAGCAAAATAGGAGACCAAGTAAAACCTGCGGCAATTGCCAAATACTTAATAACAAAGTCATAAAATTCGCTGGACTAGTGCCTACAAATATGAAACCAATATATAGAGTGGGTATATTTGCAGTTTTTGCATCTTAGATTAATATGAAGTTATTTAGCCGCTTACTTATACTATCAGCATTTATATGTTTTAACCATATATCGCAGGCTCAATCTATGTTAGAATGCCACGTACCAGACCCAGCTGGGCATTGGGCAGAGCCGATAGTTGATTTTCAAAAGTTAGATCTAGACATTAAGATAATGCCTAAAGATGGAAAGGTAGAGGGTACTGCTGTATATACATTGAACACCAGAAGAAGTAAAACCGACAGCATCATATTAAATGCTATAGATATAAAATTTATTGAAGTATATGCTGATAATCAAATAGTAAAATATAATGCTTTTGATAAACAACACATTGTAATATACATTGCAGATAGAAACTGGAAAGCAAATCAAGCGCATAGCCTGAAGATACAGTATAGTGCTTCACCAAAAAAGGGAATGTACTTTATCGGATTTAACGACTCAAGCAGCCGCAGCAGAAAACAAATATGGACACAAGGGCAAGGAATAGATAATAGAAATTGGGTGCCAGGCTGGGATGATCCTACAGATAAATTAATTACCAACATTACCGTAAGTATCAATGAAAAATGGAACCTTCTATGTAATGGTGTTTCTTTGGGTAAAGTAAAAACACAAAAAATAAAAGGCGAAAACTATCAAGTATTTAGTTATAAAATGAGTCATCCACATTCGTTTTATCTAATGATGATAGGGGCAGGTGATTATAAAGTGCAAGCACAAAAAAGTAAAAGTGGGGTTCCTATGTACAATTGGTACTACACAGATCAACCAGAGCGATTAGAACCTAGCTATAGATATACCACCAGAATAATGGACATATTAGAGCGGGAAACTGGGGTAAAATACCCTTGGGAATCTTATAGTCAAATTCCAGTTCAAGACTTCCTATACGGTGCTATGGAAAATACCACGGCAACGGTATTTGGCGATTTCTTCTATATTGATAATCGTACATTTCTAGACAGAAATTATGTTGGTGTAAATGCGCACGAAATGACGCACCAGTGGTTTGGCGATTTAATATCAGCAAAGTCTTATCAAGACCAATGGCTACAAGAAAGTTTTGCAACCTACTATGCTAAAGTATGTGAGCACGACATTTGGGGGGAAACATTTTACCTGTGGAACAAGCGGGGAGAGCAAAATGCTGCCATAGCTGCAGAGGCAAACAATCACCTACCCGTTGCTAATACTGGATCTGGGTCTGCACGTATTTACCAAAAGGGTAGTATGGTAATAGATATGTTGAGGTATGTACTGGGTAAGGATGACTATGATAGAGTAATAAAACACTATTTAACCAAATACGCATATGGGAACGTAACTACTTTTGATTTCTACAACTCGTTTCACGATGTATTGGGGGTAAACTTAGATTGGTTCTTTGACCAATGGATACACAGAGGCGGCATACCAAACTATGATGTAAGTTACAGAACCATAACGGAAAACAATCAAAGCTTTGTAGAGATTAGGGTTGAGCAAATCCAAGCTAATAATGAAGTATTGGGATTGTTTAAAATGCCTGTTTGGATAGAAGTTGCCACCAATAGCAACAAAATTATGCGGCAATATTGGGTAAATAATAAGTTTGAAATTATCAAAATACCAATCTCCAATGATGAAACCGTGAAATACTGTGTATTTGACCCAAATAATGATATTCTTCGCCAAGTAACTTACCACAGAAATCAAAAAGAACTATTTGAGGTATTACAGTCTTCTTCTTATCCATTAGCGAAATACGACGCTTTATTAGAGCTAAAAAATACACCTATCGCGCAAAAAAGTCAAAAACTAATAGAAAATTATGATGGTATAGGTGAGCATTTCATAAAATCTGAAATATTAGTACAACTAGGTGATAGTGCAGCCCACGTTAAAACCATCATAAAAGGACTGTCTGATAAAGAAAGTAAAGTAAGACTAAGTGCCGTAAATGCTGTGAGTCAATATAATGTAGAGATAATAACCAAACTAAAAACAATGTTAATAGACAGCAGCTATTTGGTTGTAGAGGCTAGCCTAAATAAACTGTGCAGCCTAGATGCCGTACATCGTTTGGAATATTTAGATGTGGTGAAAGATGTATTTGGCATAGCTGGTAATGTGAAATTTGCCTACTTAAAGTGGTCCTCACAATTTGCGGGTACCATCGCAATGCAGAAACTAAGTGACTACGCCGCTCCTGCATTTGAGTTTAGAACCCGAATTAATGCATTTAATGCCTTGCAAGAGATTAACTATATGGACAATGCAACGGTATTGTACCTAATGCAGGCCGTAAACAGCAGCAACGGAAGGCTGGCTAGACCAGCTAGTGATGCTTTAACGTTTTTTGCAAAACAACGAGATAAAAAAGATATGTTGCAACAGGTACTAAACAGCAACACCTATTGGAGCAAAGATGAAAAAGCAACAATCCAAAAGTTTATATACTAGGCACTAAGTGGCTAACTCATCAGATTTTTATGATCGGGTATACGCTGTAGTTCGGCAATGCCCAAAAGGTAGAGTAACCAGTTACGGTGCCATAGCAATGTATTTGGGTACTGGTCGCAGCGCCAGATTGGTTGGCTACGCTATGAATATGGCACACAATGTAGATCCACCTGTACCTGCACATAGAGTAGTAAATAGAGTAGGAATGCTAACAGGGAAGCACCATTTCCCAGGTATAGACCTAATGCAACAACTGTTAGAGTATGAGGGCATAGAGGTAGATGATGACCGAGTGATAAACTTTGACGCCGTGTATTGGAACCCTAATATAGAATTAGAGCAGTATCCTGTGTAATTCGGGGAGAATATTAGATTATAAATATTGTTAACACTGTGGTAACGAGAGAGGGGGGGGGTTGAATAAATTAAACAAATTTTTAAAATTAAAAAAGTAATTTATCTCTTTTTATATGGATATGACTTTTAAATTGATGTTTAACACCCCTTTTGGGTGGATGTACCGGTTTATTAATATTCCTTTCAATACATCGTCTTGCCTTTGTATTTATCCAGACGGTATATTAAAAATATTTGACCCTCAAATCTCTGTCGAGTACCAAATTGAGATTCCAACTTTTAAATAACGTTCTACTCCACAACTATTTTAGTACTACCATACTGCCCTGACTTCAAATAACTAATTAGGTATATACCAGGCTGTAAATTAGGGGCATTTAGCGTCTGGCTGCCAGTTATATTAGATTGATTAGCTACTAATTGCCCTGTTGTATTATAGACATATAATTGACTGATGCCTGCTTCAAACCAATTTATGTGTTGATAAGAATAGTTAAATAAAACAGGTTTAGCTTTTAATCGAACAGTATGTATGCCCACTACATTGGTAAATATCGGTTGCATCATCCAACCTTGCCTAGTTGCACCAGTTTCTAACAGTTCTTTGCCTATACCAGCTTGTGATACTCCACTGTAAGGAATTACAGCCGTAATGGCCTCATAATTATTGTCAAACAATATTTGGGGACTAGCGTGGGAAAGTCCAGTAGTAACGGGTACCTGAAAATTAAATTGATACTTAGAGTTTCCTTTTGCTATATAGGCATCACCAACTTTATCTTCCGCTATTTCTACATCATTCCACTTGAACCCTTTTTGGGTAGTACCTGCAATTATTATATTTAATTGATAGTCTAGGGCTACACTGGTCAGCACCATATCCTCTGCAAATAGCTGAATCTGAGTAACTGTTGGCTTTAGCCTGTCCATTTTTATTAGGAAAGGTGTCATACCTGAATATAAGCTTGGTGCAGCATAATTTTTCCCGTTTGTTTGCAGGCTCGCTCCTAAAAATCTCCCCGATAAATGAAAATTACCGCCTGGTTCCACTACGTATGCATCAGCACTGTCATTTCCAGCCCCACCTATATTCGTTGCGTATACTAATTTACCATTCTCTAACAGCTTGACTAGCAATACGTCGCTTCCTCCCTTTGTTGTTAGGTCTATATTGCCAATACTTACATCACCACCCATAGTCATATAAAATGAATATTCCCCCCCGATGCTCACATTAGCTTGAACCATAACATCATCGCCAGTGCTACCTATTCTGGTTACATAACTCGGTCGTTTGGTAATGGTGTCAAATATCATAAATATTGCATCTCGTTGACCCAGTGATGAATAACTGCGTCCTGCTATATTTACCTCGCCTGTAAAGTTAAATCCTACACAAAGTTTGGTACCGATACTGCTAAATCGAGCATTAGTTATAGTGTCACTTATGGTAAGTGGATAAACTGTGTTGTATTCTCTATTTATAAGCCGATATATACCATAATTCTTTGGAGTGCTAGGCAATATTAGGTTTGAGTCTAACACCCACCTACCAGCAGAGTCTGACTCTAGTTTTCCAAAGACTAGTCGCTCTGTACTGTTAAAATTGAAGGTGGAGATGTTGTCTTGATTTTTAGTATCAATGGTTTTCAGTATTTCATAACCGTCATTCTTAGCACTTGAATCTAACTCAAATGTGCCACCACCTTGAATATAAGCCCGGCTTCCTTTCCCGTAAAATGCCACATAATATTTAGAGCTTATATCTGATGGACTTTCCAGTTGATTTAACTGCAACGCTATGTTGGAGTTATACTTATCAGAAAGCCTAAATCCTTTCCCTATCCTAAGGTTACCATATTGTGCTGATGCTGAATTACCAAATAATCCAGAGATAAAGAATATCGCTACAAAAAGTAATTTACGCTTTACATTCATCATAATAATACAGCTCAATTTGATTAATGGTTAATATAGTTGCTAATAAATACGAAAGCTACCTAAAGCGAAAGATTAACTAATTAGTTAAACCATACACATTATTAATTTAATTGACAATCTTATTAAATTAATTAGAATTAGTTAATACCTTTAGTACTGTTAATCAAATACTTAAATGGCATTCACCTTAATGATTCTATCGGGACTTACTTATTAAACTAAAGAATAAATAGAGACCAAAAAAAAGAAAAATGCATAAAGTGCTTAAAATAATGACAATTCTTGACTGAAACTTTGCACTTTGAGCTGCA
This sequence comes from Bacteroidota bacterium, assembly GCA_034440515.1. Taxonomy (GTDB): domain Bacteria; phylum Bacteroidota; class Bacteroidia; order CAILMK01; family CAILMK01; genus JAWXCF01. The sequence goes on along the minus strand of JAWXCF010000081.1, from coordinate 6,384 downwards.
TTTTGAGATTCTTCATATTTTTTAGATAAGAAACTAGGCTCAACCTTATTTGCATTTAATAATGAAGAAATAGCCAAGCCAACACATAATACAGAATAGGCAATAAATGGCCAAAACCAATATAAGGCACTCAACAGCACAACCAATATGGATAGTCCAATTGATATGATACATTGAGTTTTGTATGACTCTGGTTGTTCCTTTGGCTTGAGTCTCATTAATTGTGATATAAACTAAGAATACAATAAGAAACGAATACTGGAATAGTTCTACAAATTCCTTAAATACTCACTTATATTAAATTAATAAGTTTAGATGTTTAGAACTTTTTAAGACTTGGAATAAATCAGAATTGAATTGGGTGAATGCATTAGAATCTAAACAATTTCTAGCAACTTTACCCGCTTAATACTTATGCGTAAGACAGAGCTATACCCTATTGTAATTGATTGGTTTCAAGAGAATATACCTATTGCAGAAACTGAATTAAATTATGAGAATGAATATCAATTACTAGTTGCCGTGATACTTAGTGCACAATGCACAGACAAACGAATCAATACTATTACCCCTGCTTTGTTTCAGGCATACCCTAACCCAAAAGCACTAGCGCAAAGCAGTGTTGCAGAAATATTTGAATATATAAAATCAGTTAGCTACCCTAATAATAAGGCCAAGCACCTATTCGGTATGGGCACGATGGTAACTGATGAATATATTGGAGTAATACCCAGGACTAGAGAAGAATTAATGAAATTGCCAGGTGTGGGTAGAAAAACAGCCAATGTAATAGCTAGCGTGATACACAACGAACCCGCTATGGCTGTAGATACACACGTATTTAGAGTATCGCAAAGAATTGGTCTGGTGAATAAAAGTAAAACCCCACTACAAGTAGAGCTGCAATTGCTAAAATATGTACCAAAGGAATTGGTCCCAAAGTTTCACCATTGGTTAATTTTACACGGCAGATACGCTTGTGTAGCCCGGTCACCTAAATGTGAGATATGTGGCCTAAAATCTGTTTGCAAATATTTTGGTTTTCAACAATTGAAATTGCAAAAATCGGTGGATAAACAAGACTGATTTCATACCAATTCTAAAACCTTTTGGTAGTAGTATTGCATTAACCCAAAAAACGAAGAATCACGATACCCGCATATGGCTAAAATGGCAAAGGATGTTGTTAAAGAGAACGACAAACAACAAAGTGAGAAAAGCAAGGCGCTACAATTGACTGTCGAAAAATTAGAAAAACAATTTGGCAAAGGGATTGTAATGACCCTAAGTGCCAATACCAGTTCTGATGTCGAGGTCATATCAACAGGAAGTTTGGGCTTAGATATCGCCCTTGGCACCCGCGGACTACCCAAAGGTAGGGTTGTAGAAATATACGGACCGGAATCTAGCGGTAAAACTACCCTAGCTATGCACGTAATGGCTGAGGCACAAAAAAAAGGTGGTATGTGTGCGATAGTTGATGCTGAACACGCATTTGATAAAAGCTATGCTGAAAAACTAGGTTTAAATACTGACCAATTATTAATAAGTCAACCAGATGACGGTGAACAAGCATTAGAAATAGCTGACCATCTAATTCGTTCTGGTGCTATAGATGTACTCGTTATAGACTCAGTTGCAGCACTAGTACCTAGAGCAGAGCTAGAAGGTGATATGGGCGAAAGCAAAATGGGATTGCAAGCCAGGTTAATGAGTCAAGCATTAAGAAAATTGACTGCATCTATAAGTAAAACAAATTGTATTTGCATATTCATCAACCAATTGCGTGATAAAATTGGTGTAATGTTTGGAAGTCCAGAAACTACAACTGGTGGTAATGCTCTAAAGTTTTATGCCAGTGTTCGTTTAGACATTCGTAGAATACAACAAATAAAAGACGGCGTAGATGTAGTAGGTAATCGTACCCGTGTGAAAGTTGCTAAAAACAAAGTAGCCCCACCTTTTAGAATTGCAGAGTTTGACATCATTTATGGTGAGGGCATTAGCAAAGTAGGTGAAATACTAGACATAGCTACAGATTATAACATAGTTAAGAAAAGTGGCAGTTGGTTTAGTTACAATGAAACCAGACTAGGTCAAGGTCGTGATGCTGTAAAGCAATTGCTGAAAGATAACCCAGAATTAGCTGCAGAAATTGAAGAAAAAGTGATTGCCCGTGCATTTGGTGGTGAAACCGTGGAGGTAGAAACCAGTGCCAAGGGGGTAGTTAATGATGATGATGATTTAAACCTAGATGATTTATAGTTGAATTGAGCGAATATGGTTAGTGTTAAGTTTTTTAAATCATCTATTAATAATGAGCTTAACTAGATATAAATCGTAACGAAATACGAAATAAATTGATAAACGAGCAGGCTTCGTAGATTTATTAAAGGACACATCAGGTCTAAGGATATCAATACAGAATAAATTTAAGACGCTAAATTTAAATTAAGCTACTTGAATTTAGTTATAGGTTACTTGATGTCTAACGACAAAAAATGGGTATTTTATTATGACGAAGGTTTTAAAAATATTGAGAGTAAACTATTTTTAATTTTCTAGATAAGTTTAAGACTTATGAATCTGTACCTTTTTGGCCTTTCTTCCTAAGTAGAATACTTGGTTTGAAACAACCATATGTTATAAATATTATTTAGGAGAAAAATATAGATAAATCTAATCCTGTTGAACTTCTAAAAGCATTTGGTAGATTTAATATTACTGATCCATACGAGCTTACATATGTTGGCTAATTTTAATAGAATTGGGTTGTAGTTTGACCTATTATATTCTGCCTTAACAGTAGTTTTGCCCCATATTATGTTGGGCATTTCTTTACCAAAGTATAGACCGTTTAGTTATGCGCACATTTACGGCATTGCCTTACCCATATTATTGTCTAGCGTAGCAGAACAGATAGTAAATATTACAGATACTATAGTTGTGGGTAGCATAAATAAATCTAATCTGGGTGCAGTGGGGCTGGGTAGTTTGTTTTATTACACATTCGTATTTATTGCTGTAGGTTTGGGTATGGGTGTACAAATCATCATCGGACGGCGAAATGGTGCCAGACAATTTCCAGTTGCCGGGAATGTATTGAATCAATCATTATTTCTGTTCGGCTTTATTGCCATTATATTATTCATCTTAATCAGCATTTTAGGTAAAGTCTCATTGCGATATATGATTACAGACGATGAAGTCTATCGCTTAGCTAATGAATTTGTTTATGTGCGTAGGTGGGGCTTGATGTTTATTTGCCTTAGCATCTCGTTTAAAATGTTTTATATTGGAATCACCAAGACATCGGTTATAACGTTTACCACCATAGTTTTAGCCAGCGTTAATCTAATATTCAACAACATATTGGTATTCGGGCTATACGGATTCCCTGCTATGGGAATTGCAGGCTCGGCTACTGCCAGTGTTATAGCAGAAGGTTCAGCTTTGGTTGCCTTTATAATTTACTCTTTAGTCTTAAAGCAAAATAAAGTGTATGAATTATTTGTATTTCACAAGCCAGATTTTGCCCTATTTGCCAGTATTATCAAGTTTGGGTTACCAGTTATGCTTCAGGGTTGGATAAGTGTAAGCAGTTGGTTTATATTCTTCATCTCAATTGAAAAAATGGGCAGCACTGCATTAGCCAGCAGCACCGTAGTTAAAAGTATTTACTTACTCAGCATTATACCAGTTTGGGCCTTTGGCAGTGCATCTAATACACTGGTAAGTAATGCAATAGGTGCTGGAAAGACCAAACTAATACCCTACATCATCAAGCGATGCCTTATACTGGGATTCATTACCGTATTTATCTTAATTCAAGTAGCGTATTGGGTGCCAGATTGGTTAATTGGCCACTTTACTAATGATATTGACGTCATTCTAAATGCTAAAACTGCTTTGTTTATAGCTGTTTCTGCTAGCCTACTCTATATGGCGTCTTTTATTTTGCTTAATGTAATTACTGGTGCAGGCTATACTAAGTCAAGCTTAATAATAGAAGCCATTACGCTTGTCATTTACTTAGGTTATATCCTTGTAGTAAGTAACATTCCGGGCATAACCATAGCTTGGGTTTGGGTGGCAGAGATTATTTACGGTCTATGTATGGGTCTCGGGACCATCTTTGTACTCATTAGACTTAAACCTCATATAAAGCCAAAACTGATTTAGGAAACTAATCCAGTTTTTTAAAAAGATGGGGCTATTAAACTTAATTTTAGTCGTTTAGTTCCATTATATATGAAATCATTTAGCTACAAACACTTATGGTCAGTTGCACTGCCTTTAATGTTGGCTGAGCTAATGGAATTACTTATTAATATAACAGATATATTAATTGCTGGACGTCTTTCCTCTATTGCCTTAGCAGCTATTGGGTTTTGCAGCATTTATCATTTTGGATTTGTTTATTTAATTTTCGGCTTAGGTAATGGAATTCAAACATTTGTAGCTAAAAGCATCAGTAAGAATAAGATAGTACAAGCAGGAGACGGATTTAAACACGGTATGTTGATACTCAGTTTCCTAGCTTTCAGTTTATCGGCAATTATGTATGTTAGTTTAGATCTTGCATTAGATACTTTAATTCAAGGACAAGAATTGCGAAGTTTATGTCATAGCTATTTAGGTATCAGGCTCATTTCATTTCCTGTTATTGGATTCATTACCGCATTTAATATGTTTTATTTGGGTATATCGCGCAGCTATATCATATTTATTATTGCCTTAGTTACAGCTGGCTTTAATGCAATTTTGAACTACATACTGGTATTTGGCAAATTTGGATTGCCTGGTCTTGGACTAAACGGGTCAGCAATTGGAAGTACCATAGCTGAGGGATTGGGCTTAGTCATCTTTGTATTGTACTCAATATTTGATAAAAAGACAAAACCTTATCTACTATACAATTGGAGTGGAATAGATAAGAAAATCATAAAAAGTACAATGAAGTTCGGTAGTCCTGCTCTTATTCACGGTTGGATGAGTAGTTTTAGTTGGATATTTTTCTTCGTATTAGTAGAAAGAATTAGCACCGAAGCCGTTGCAGCGAGTACTATTATAGAGAATATTTATCTTATAATTATGGTGCCGATTTTAGCATTTAGCACGGCAGGTAGCACACTAATCAGTACTGCTGGTGCTAAAGTATTAGAATTCAACAACATTGTTCTAAAAACTATATTTAGTAGTCTAGCACTATGTTTTGTACTTATCGCATTGGTACTTATATTTTATCAGTCAATAGTAACAATATACACAAAAGACTTAAAGGTTTCTAGTTTGGTGCAGACACCTTTGCGGGTGGTACTTACTATTTTGCTTGTTGCCTGCATCAGCAACAGTCTGGTAGGTTGTATAAATGGAACAGGATCAGCTAAATATTTGATATACATAGAATTATGCACACTAATATCCTACTTTATTTACTTAGGTATTCTGTATCGGTATCAGGTTACGGACTTGAACATCATTTGGCTAAGTGAATTGGTTTATGTTGTGGTGTTGGGACTGGGAGGCTATGTTATGTATAAATCAGGAAAGTGGAAGGGCTATATGCTAGAATAATTTCAGGTTTGGATTGTAGAATTATTTAGAGTAATATGCCGTTTGTCTGAAATTATCAACAAATAAATAATACCCTGAAATGGAACATAAAGGAAACGAAAAACCACTAATTAGCTATTTTTATGATGCGCTTTGTGGCTGGTGTTATGGCTTTAGCCCTATTATAAATCAAATATTTGACAACTATAATACTGAATTTGAATTTAATGTGATAAGCGGAGGAATGATAACAGGCGATAGAATTGGCCCAATTGGTCAAGTTGCTCCTTACATTAAAACTGCATTTCGAGATGTTGAAAATGCGAGTGGGGTAAAATTTGGAGAAGCCTTTTTAGTAGATGTTTTGGCAGAGGGCACCAGTGTTTTTACCAGCATTCCAGCCGCTTTAGCTATGGTTGTATTTAGAATAGCTATTCCAGATAAGGTTGTCTCATTTGCAAGTGCCTTACAAAGAGGTATCTATTACGATGGAATTAAGCCTGAAAACTTTGAAGAATACGGAAAAATAGCCGCAAAGTTTGGATTAGACGAAGTTGAATTTGTCGCTAATATGGATAAACCTGAAACCAGACAAGCAGCAGTTGAAGACTTTATGTTGTCATCTAAGGCTGGTATCACAGGTTTCCCTACTTTGGTTATGTTTATAAATGGCAAAGCTTATCTACTAGCTAAAGGCTACTCTTCCTTTGAAACTGTAAATGCCAACATTCAATCTTGTTTGGCTACAGCTGAGTAAAAAAATTTCGAATAATTATACACAGTTTAACAATTCTGCCTAAATTGTAGGTGGTAATTGAAGTGGTAATT
>JAWXCF010000080.1:0-12157 GCA_034440515.1 Bacteroidota bacterium | reverse complement strand
ATATAAATAAAAGGAATTATAAGTCGAACTACATTTATTAATTCAGATTAAGCGTCTAATTCTCCTGCTATTACATTTAGGGAACTCAAAGTCAATACTGCGTCACTTAGTAGTGAACCCTTTGTCATTTCAGGGTATGCCTGATAGTATATAAAACAAGGCCTGCGGAAATGTAATCTAAAAGGAGTTCTACCTCCATCGCTAACCAAGTAAAATCCCAGTTCACCATTGCCCCCCTCTACAGCGTGATACACTTCACCTTTAGGTATTTCCGTTTCACCCATCACTATTTTAAAGTGATAGATTAGGGCTTCCATATTGTTATAAACATCTTCCTTAGGTGGTAAATAGAAGTCAGGTACATCTGCGTGGTAGGGACCTTCTGGCAAATTGTCAAAGGCATCTTGTATCAGTTTCAGACTTTCCCATACTTCTGCATTTCTTACTAGAAACCTATCATATGTATCTCCATTGTTACCTATGGGAATTTCAAACTCAAAGTCATTATAGCTGCTATATGGCGTCATAACCCTAACATCATAGTCAACACCTGCTGCACGCAGGTTGGGTCCAGTAAAGCCATAAGCCAAGGCACGCTCTGCAGATATAGGACCTGCACCAATGGTACGATCCATAAATATTCTGTTCCTTTGGAATAAGCCTTCAAATTCTTTCCAAGTTTTTGGGAATCTTACTAAGAATTCTTTTAACTTTTGGATGGCTCTCGGTGTTATATCTCGTTCAAACCCACCAATTCTACCCATATTGGTTGTTAATCTAGCACCAGATATTTCCTCAAATATGTCATAGATGTGCTCACGCTCTTGAAACACATATAAGAATCCAGAGTAGGCACCAGTATCTACACCTATTACACTACTGCATATTAAGTGGTCTGATATTCTGCTCAACTCCATCAATATGATGCGTAAATAGTCGACACGTTTAGGTGTTTGTATTCCCAATAGTTTCTCTACCGTCATATGCCAACCCATATTGTTAATAGGTGACGAGCAGTAATTTAGCCTATCAGTTAAGGGGGTTATTTGATAGTAGGGTCTATACTCTGCTATCTTTTCAAATGCCCTGTGTATGTAGCCAATGGTAGGTTCTGCACTCATTATGCGCTCACCGTCCATTTGCAATATATTCTGAAACACACCGTGCGTAGCTGGGTGGGTTGGTCCTAAGTTTAGTGTATAGTGGTCCTCCTCCTTATGCAGTTGCTCCAGTGGATTTACATTCTTATCTGAATTGGTAATTTCTATAATCTCTTCCATTGGTGTTGCCATTATCTGCCAAACATTTTGTCGTTTTTGTCTGTACGGGTTTGATCTTCAAGAGGGTTATATTTCAACATAGGAAACATTCCAAGGTCGTCCATATTCAATATTCTGCGCAAGTCTGGGTGACCTTCAAATATAATTCCGTAGAAATCATAGGTTTCGCGTTCCATCCAGTTTGCTGCAGGCCACAATGTGGTTGCAGTTTCTAAGCGTGGGTCTAATTCGCTAAAGAATGTCTCAATCCGAATTCTAATGTTGGTCTTAAAGTTATGTAGGTGATATACTACACCCAGCTCAAGCCCTTTATTAGTAGGGTAATGAACACCGCATAAGTCAGTCATAAAGTGGAAATCTAGTTTCTCATCTTCCTTTAGCGTCTTCAGTGCATTAATTACAGCATTAGACTTCACTACTAGTGTCGTCATATCGTAACTTAGGTATGCATCTAATAGGTCATTACCTAGTAGTGATTGAATGTGTGGAACCAGCTCAGTTGCAGTTTGCGTCATTACAGTATGGTATTAAGTGATGTTGTATAGATTAATCAAAGCCGTAGCCTGATAACAATTTCTTATACTCGTCACTATCTCTATATTTCAAAGGCTCGTTTTTAGCCAAATGTTGAACACGCATTAGTCCGTCAATTATTTGTTCCGGACGTGGAGGGCATCCTGGTACATATACGTCAACAGGTACTATTTTGTCAATGCCTTGAAGTACAGAGTAGGTGTCAAATATGCCACCACTACTGGCACACGCGCCAACAGCCATTACCCATTTGGGTTCAGCCATTTGCTCATATACTTGGCGCACTACAGGAGCCATTTTTTTAGCTATAGTCCCCATCACCATTAGCATATCTGCTTGGCGTGGGCTAAAGCTAGGTCGTTCAGATCCAAATCTGGCAATGTCATAAGTGCTAGCCATAGTCGCCATAAACTCTATACCACAGCAACTGGTTGCAAATGGCAGTGGCCACAAACTGTTACTACGTGCTAGGGCAATAACTTTTTCAAAACTGGTGGCAAAAAATCCCGATCCTTGAATTCCTTCAGGGGCCTGGCCCATATTTATCTCACTCATTTTATCTGTTGCTTTCTTTAATTAATGTAATAGAACTCCCTTTGTTCTTATATATGGTATATATTCCATTAGTCTAACAAATTAGTTAAGAGATTACTCCCATTTCAAGGCACCTTTTTTAATGATATATAAGAAACCAAGCATAAATATAGACAAGAAAATACCCATAGTCACATAGCCTTGTATGCCTAATTCTTTGAAGTTGACAGCCCAAGGATACATAAATATAACCTCTACGTCAAACAATACAAATAATATTGCCGTCAAGAAATACCTTACATTAAACGGTACTCTAGCATTACCAACACTGGGAATACCTGACTCAAAACTCTCAAACTTGTGTTTAGTCCTAGTCTTAGGTCCTAACTTATGGCTGGCAATCATACTGCCTACTACAAAGGCTAGTGCAAAAAACGCTTGAAATACGATAGGTAAATACTGGTATAATACGGAATGCTGTTGCATATATTTATCTTAATCAGTTATGAATGGATTCAATACTGGTTTCTGCAACAAAATTAAGGTCTTAGCCTACATATAGTATGAGTTTTAACACATATACCTGACAAGTGCTACATTAAATTTTAGGATATTATCTTACACCTTTAATTGCAGCCTCATAATCAGGTGGGCTAACTAAGCTATCAAATTTATTTTTTTGCAAAGAATCCTTTTTGAGAAAGGTAGCCCAGTATAAATCTTTATTCATACTGTCAAAGTGTATTATTTGTTTGTTGTATTGCTTCGTCTGAAACATATTTAACCAAATACACCCACCACAATATACAATAAATAATGGTTTTATTATACTTCTCCAGGCTGGCATTGGTTGCCCAGTTCTAGTCATTAGTTTAATATATATCAGCGCAATGCCAATACCTAATATAGCATAAGTATCTACCATAGTGCGCGTACCAAAACTGCCCCCATACCACCAACACCACCAACTAAATATGACATATAGATGAATGAAAAGATAAAGTAATATGCTCCAAAATTGTGGTTTTAACTCTTTATAGAGTAGCAATAAACTTGGAAATATAAGCAAAGCAATGGGGGTATAAATAAACCAACCCTTACGATAGCCAAACAGTCCCTGAATGATTTTCGGATTGTCAAAGAAAAAGCCCTGATTGGTATAGCTGTAGTAGAACCACTGCCCTGTGACTGCGTGCCAATACAATAATTGTGGGACTATAAGTAGCAATACTAGTAAGCCAGCTAATAAAATGTGATTCCAATATGTTTTAATATAATGCCATACCACTCTATAACCAGAACCAATAGTCCAAAACACAGGAATAACTACCATATAAACGCTGATTGGTCTAATAAGAATGGCTAATCCTAGGCTAAATGCTAATACTATTGTATATAACAGTTTTGGATGGCTATACCATAATTGGGTTAACATAAGTATACCTGCTAACAATGCGAATAAAATGGTGTGACTAAAACCCCCGTCAAATAGTGAGTAGTAGAATAAGTTTGTGCCAAATGTAAGGCATATCAAGGCAAAGCAAATACTTGGAATGCTAAGGTTCAGCCTATAACAAAACAGCGCCAGACAGGCTAAGCCTATAATTAAATAGACCAAACCAGATAAGGCTATTGCCAAATGGTATATAGTAGAATAACCGTTTGGAACATTTCCCCTACTTAAATCTATTGCGTACGCTGTAAGAAAAAATGGGGTATAAGCTACTGCCATACCGAGTGACATTTTACCTACTCTACTTCCAGCCTTATCGGCAGGCTGATGCAACCATACCTTATCTTTTATTGCTTGAGGTTGTGCATCTATATAGCTAAATCCTAAATCTTTATGTATCAAAGTAGCAGGCAGATATGCATAATATTCTTGCACGTCCCACATTATAGCTTGATTGCTGCGCCACTTTGCGTCGGGTTGCTTTATGTAATGTACGCCAAGGCAACAAATTATTGCAAGCGTAAGACTAACGTACCTAACAAAAGCCCTGTCTGAAATGGAGAGCCTATTCACAAACTAATAATAAATGGGCCCACATTATCCAGTCTAATGATATAGTTTCTATCTACTTAGTTAAATAGTCCTGTATTTCACTTCCACCAATATTCAGGGCAACTTTGTTACCTGCCATTCTGGTTGGCTTAGATCTGCCCAATATTTTTCCATCTTTTGCATCAACAACTAAGTGCATTGTTTCTATTTTGGCGCCGTATTTATCTGGGCTAGCAGGCAACACCATTACATAGGCAAAACCACTATCTTGATTTACAATTGCCTCATTTACTTTAGCATAATCCACTAGTTGAAGTTTTTTACCTCTGTAGTAATTATGTGCTTTTTCATCGGTTAGGTCTGGGTCTATCATATTCACATCTATTAGCAACATACGCTTAAATAGATAAGGATTATTTGCATCAACATCAGTCTTAAACTCGTCTAACTCGTATTTCGGTTTCTTTTGATATACAGCCAAAAGCCTGTCCATATTTTGCACTGCAAATGTTAAGTCACCCTTAGTTGGGTAGGCACATTGCATAGGAATGTACATAACACGTTCTAGTTTTCTATCTGCACCCACACCAGGCATATAAACTGATAGCTTGCTGTAACCTTCAGCAATTGACTTTTTGCGAAGTTCATTGGTGGTATTGTCGCCTGAGTACATTTCAATCAACATATTTGGAGTTACTTGCCCAATTATTAATTCATACTGCAAGAATGCCATTTTAGGACCAGTTGGTTTTTTCAATTCTGCCTGTATTTGGTTTTCCTTTACGGTCAATACCTTTTTACCATAGTGGTAGTGATTGGTAGCCACTTCAGCCAACATATCGTTAAACTTCTGTATGGCATTCATATATAAATCTACTTGAGGTCTGTTTTGCTGGTTGTCTTTTAGGTATTGCGTACTAGGCTCTAACAGTACTACCATTAGGGTTTTGCTACGCAATTGGCTTAGCTGTATTTGCTCTGGACGTTGAAACTGTGCGTTTGCTTGCAAGTTTATTACCATTATGCTCACAACTAAAAGCATTATAGCAGCTATATTTTTCTGTATCGTTTTCATCATATTCACAATTATAATACTTATTATGAAAAGAATATGCCAATTTTAGGTATTCCTATTTGAATATTCTGCAACTTGTCTAATGGTTTTATATTTGCTCATTGTGTCAATCACATATTCCGTACCCGCAGTCCTATGGCAGAAATAGAAAATACAACAGCCCCACAACCTCTATACGTATATAATACGTTGACAAAAGAGAAGGAACTATTTACGCCAATTCATACTGGTAGGGTAGGTCTATATGTATGTGGACCAACGGTATATGGAAGTCCACACCTAGGTCACGCTAGGCCCTATATTACCTTCGACATATTGTTTCGATACTTACAATATCAAGGGTATAAGGTAAGATATGTAAGAAATATAACTGATGTAGGACACCTAGAAAATGACGCTGATGAAGGAGAAGATAAAATAGCAAAAAAAGCTAGATTAGAACAAGTAGAACCTATGGAAATAGCCCATCTGTATACTGATGAGTTCGAGCATAGTATGTCTGCATTAAATAATTTGCCAGTGTCTATTTCGCCAAGGGCGACTGGTCACATCATAGAGCAAATAGAAATGATAACAGAAATTATAAATAAAGGTCTTGCCTATGAGGCTGATGGTTCTGTATATTTTGATGTAATTGCTTATCATAAGGGTGGAGGTAACTATGGTGAACTAAGTGGTAGGGTAGTAGAAGATTTAATTGCAGGTGCTGGTGAAAACAGAAGGATTTTAGCTGGGCAATCTGAAAAGAGAAACCCTGCGGACTTCGCCCTGTGGAAGAAAGCTCAATCAGAACATATAATGAAGTGGCCTAGCCCTTGGAGTGTAGGATTTCCAGGTTGGCATATAGAATGTTCTGCTATGAGTCGCAAATACCTTGGTACTGAGTTTGATATTCACGGAGGTGGAATGGATTTAATATTCCCACACCACGAGGGGGAAATAGCACAATGTAAAGCAGTAAACAATGCTGAACCAGTTAAGTACTGGATGCACTGCAATATGTTGACTATAAATGGACAAAAAATGGGCAAAAGTCTGGGTAATTTCATAACATTAAGCGACTTGTTTTCTGGCACTGGTAACGATGTTATAGAAAAGGCTTATGATCCAATGACCATTAGGTTTTTCATACTTCAGGCGCATTATCGCTCTACTTTAGACTTTAGCAATACAGGATTGCAAGCTGCAGAGAAGGGCCTATATAGGTTACTACAGGCAGCCGAATTGCTAAATACCTACAGCGAAGTACATAATGATGCTGGAGAAACTTGGTCACCAGAAGACTGGATATTACAATGTCACGCTGTGATGAATGATGACCTAAATACAGCAAGACTAATTAGTGAACTATTTGAGGGGGTAAGCATTATAAATAAAATAAAGGCTGGTACTGTACAGTTGTCAACTTATCATTTTCAATTGTTTAAATCTACATTTAACACAATGTTGATTGATATATTAGGTCTAAAAAATCCAACAAATTCTCAATCTGGGTACAATGAGGTGGTTAAAGACTTAATGCATTTAGTATTAGATTTAAGACAAATGTCTCGTGATACTAAGAATTGGGATATGAGCGATGCCATACGTGATAAATTGGCAAATATGAACATCAAGGTGAAGGATGAAAAAGAAGGCGCCACTTGGGAAATGCATTAAGTAATATCAGTTGGCTATGACAAGATATCAACCCTTTGTAAATCACTATCATACGCTGGGTTTACCCGACTTTGCTGATGCTAGAAGAATCAGAGTTGCCTATAGACAATTAGCAAAACAATATCACCCAGACAGCATTGGCACAGACGCAGAAGTGCATCGGTTTAATCAAATAAATTTAGCTTGGCAGGTTCTTTCACAAGCCAATGAGAAATCAAAATTTGATACCGAACTTAGAGGAAGATCCACCCATATATATGCACCTAGCTATGATTTTGGTAAGACGACACGGGCAGCTCCTGGACATTTTGACGATTGGTTGAATGAGGTGCGTAAACCTAAGCCTACCACCGACACGCCTATACCAAGGAAATCAAACAAAGACTTGCTGATGTTTTGGGCAAAGCCAATAGTTCTGATGTTAATAGCCCTAGCCTTTATGTATTGGATAATGCATTAAGTTTGGCTATACCGTTGTACTACTTGCTTAAAGTTTTCTTTCAGTTTAGCATCAAATGCTGAAACGGGCACAACCTTATGCCCCAATGCCTGGTGGGCTGAGCCAAATGTTTCTTGCAACAACTTTGTAATGCTTGCTATTTCTCTTTGGGTTGCATTTAGCTCGTCTTCTTGTCTTTGTATTAATTCTTTACAGGCTAGTATTTCATTACATAGTTGTTTATTGCCGTCTGTCAACCATTTCTTTTTGGCAGGGCGTTGCAACTTAGCCCACCATCGTTTCGGTATTATTTCTTCCATTATTATAAGTTGATTTAAAACATTCCAAAATTTGACTTAACTGTGGCTTTTCTGCACCAATTGGGCTTAGTTAGTGGCAATAAATCTATGTCATACTCTATCAATTTTCTTAATCTTACTTTGCAACCCTCCGCTTCATCTATAGCTTGTTTTAGCAGTATGCTCCATTCTTGTCTAGACATTAGCTCTGCTTCATCTATATCTGCATAGCGTAAACCGGCTGGGGTACTCATCCAGTTAGCTCTGGTCAAATACTTATGCCAAGCACTTTTGCTAAGTACTAGTTTAGCCAAATCAGCTAAGGCTAGTGCTTGAGCTCTTTGTTCATCAGTTAGGTTTAGGGGAATATTAAGCAACCAATTGTGCATTGTTTTGCTAGTAATAGGAATTAGATCATCTAGGGCAGCATTGTTTAAGCAATAGCTTAACAGGCTGTCATCTACTTGTGGGTGAATTAACCACAGGCTTCTTAGGTTTTGAGTAGTTATCAGGGTATCCATAGTCTTGTACTATTGTACCTAAACAGAATGAAAATAAATGTCTAAAATGTTTTAAAGGAATGTTTAAAATAAAAACCCCCAGTAGAATTAACTACCAGGGGCATATACAATTAAATGGTATTATTTCAAAAAGTCCTTATAACTTGATGAAAATTTGTTGTTGAGGGGCATTTACATTACCAGATACTCTGATGATGTATTTACCAGGTTGCAAGTCTAGAACAGGAATGTTAAAGCTATTAACTCCTCTCAATAATCCAACTGTTTTAGTTGTTATAGCTGTACCGTTTAGGCTGATAATTTGTAACGATACATTGTTATCATTTTTATGAGCAGTCACACTTACGTTTATGTTTTCAGCTGCTGGCAAAGGATACAATGCTGTAATCTGCATACCATTGCTTTCTGCACCTTTTAGCACACGTACCGGGCTAAACTCAAACTGCCCGTTATAGTCAACTTGACGTAATCTGTAATATAAGATAGTACCTACAGAATTGTGATCTGTAAAGCTGTAGTTGATAGTAGCCTGAGTAGTACCGTTACCTCTTACTGTTCCTATATTTAAATAGTTTACACCGTCAAATGAGCGTTGTACTTCAAATCTGTCATTGTTTTCTTCACTAGCAGTTACCCAAGTTAGTTTAGCAGTATTTAATTCTGTTGTTACTACATCAAATGCTACCAGTTTAACAGGTAATGGGTTTAGATTGCCTGGACTACCGTTTACAGCGAATGGAGACAGAGAACTTACACCGCTAACGCTTTGTGTATATCTGCCCGCACTAGGATTACCAGCTGCACTACCAGCGGTAGCTACATTGTCCCAAGCTCCTGAAATATAGTGCTGTACCTTAGATACGCTTCTGTCAAAAGATGCATTTTCATCAGCAGTGCCCCATCCAAATGTGATGGTTAGATTACTACCACCTACTACTTCTTCTGTTATATCCCAAGATTTGTTTACACAATAATGAGCATTAGCGTGTGGGCCACCAGATGTGCCATTAAGTAATACGCCATTTAAAAAATCAACTCTATAATTATCTACTGTGCCGCTATTGTTTAGTGTTGCTGGTGTGTAGCTAGTAGTAGAGCTACCAATGGCAAATAATACATTGCTAGCACCTACCTCTCTTCTTAATGCACCTGTACCGTTTTGAACAACGTAGCTAGAAGCTGAACCACCAGATAGTGTACCTCCAGATGGGATAGTCAGGTTTAAGTTACCTAATATAATTTTACCAGAGGTAAGTGTTAGGTTAGTTAAAGTAGTTGTATTAGATAGAGTAACGTCTGCGGTAGAGTTGTTAATGATAATAGTATTCACTGTTGCTCCTAATTGTGTGCCAGTTACTTGGGCTACATTTCCTGCATATTCAAATATGTTAGTCCCTGAACCTAGATTAACAGTAGAAGTTCTAAATGGTCCAGAAGTCACATTAAATCCTGTAGCAAATGTAGTGATAGCCTTACAACTAGATTGGAATGTGACAGAACCAGTGCCGTCAACATAGAAACCATTGTCATTTAAAATTCCACCTGTGGCTATCGTAAATTGGGCAGTGAAACCAGTTTTATTTTCATTAAGAGTTAATATACCAGTGCTTTGAATATCTATGTTCATACCTGATGCTAAAAACTCATCACCAGTAGTATATGCCGCTGTATTTAAGTATCTCAATTTATTATTAACGTTATAGGCTAAGGCAAATGCACCTTTGCTTAACTTACCTTGAATCATTCTAATTGATACAGTTGCAGCAGGTATTGTTATATTTTGTATTAAAGTTATGGTATTTGAGGCTGCACTAGTATTGAAAAATATCGTTCTAAATCCTGCTAGCATTTCATTTCCTGCATTCATATTGCCAGTTCCATCGTATTGTAAATCTGATGTTGTGCTAACTATCAAATTACTAACAGGACTTACATTTATATTTCCACCTCTACAAAATAAATTTGCACTAGTATTTAATGTTAATGCATTAAAAGTTAAGTTGAATGTACCTCCATACAAAAACACATTTCCAGAAGTCATCGCAGAACCAAGTGTTAAAGTACCAGGTCCGTAAGATATAATGTTACTTGCAGCAGATAATGCATCACCTGTAACACCAGTTGTTGCAGTTTTATAAATGTATGTACCTGTTGCAGAATAAGTTCTGCCACCACTTGTTCTAATTTGACCAAAAGTTGAAAGAATGCTAGCGATACTTGTAATGCCGACACCATCAGAGATTATTAAGCCGGACTTAGTCAACATTGTAAATGTACCAACACCAGTTACGTTAAATGCTCCTAAATCAACTAGGTATCTATTTGATCCAGCATTTGCATAAGTAAAGGTTGCACCAGTGTTTACTGTAATTGTATTGCTTAATATCAGTCTAGCATCATTTTGAGTAGCAGGAGTAACATTACTTGATGCAACTTCTGCGTACATTATGCCGCCAGTGTTTAGTGCAGGAATACCATTTCCAGTATTTTGAGTAACGGCTGCATTGTAGTGGTATAGACCTCTTGGGCTAAAATTAATAGTAGTGGTTTGTACTGACCCACTTGCAGAAACGGCTGTATTAAGACCACTAGCGTGCTGCGTATAAACTTCTGCAGCTATGTTAATAGTTACAGTTCCAGATCCTGAGGCTACAAAGCTTCCAAAGTCAACAGTTCCACTCACATCTAATGTACCATTAATGGTTGAGTTTGTACCTAAAGTTAAGGTAACACCGCTGCTGACAGTTAAAGTTTGAGTGGCATCTATAGTAAGATTATTTACTGTTCTAGATTGATCAAAAGTTATTGCGTGTTTTACCGCAACATTTGTTGTGTTATTTGACGGTGGTGAAGTTGCTGCAGCAACCCAACTAGCTCCATTCCATTCTTCCCATCTATTAGCTAAAGTATAGTTTCCTGATTGAGAGGTTTGGTAGTCACCAACATTTTGGGCAAATACCCCTACGCTCATCGTGATCAATGTCAAAAAAATGCTTAGAACACGTCGTGTTCTTTTGTACATAACTGTCATATATAAAGTAAAATTAATTAAGGTCAACATAGCAACTACCAATCATTGGACTTGGTCATTGTCTTAACTATTTGAGTTTGACGTCGAGCAGTTAATTAGGTTCTTTATGGATAAAAGTCTGGCAAATATAAAAATATTATTGATATAATACATTGTTTTCTTCATAGAATGGTAATTTTTTACAAATTACAATTTATTGTTTTTATGTGAATTAAAATACAAGAAATGATAAATATTTATTGAATAGTTTTAAATTCTAAAATAGCAAATGCGTATATTAAATCTTTATTTTCTTATTTATATATAGTATCTTTTATTATTTCTATAATAGTTGTTAACTAGTTTTGAATTTTAATTAGGTTTTATCTTTTATATATGTATTTATAATTATAAATGACAAATATTATACTTTTAATTCTATTTTTGATATTTTTATTTGAATCTAATAGTTTTATCATTTAATTAACTGAAAAAAAATAAAAACGCCCCAGACGATTAGAATCGCTGGGGCATTATGCTTCAATCAATTGGCTATTAATTCTTCACAAATAGTTTTTGAATAGGCTCTGCGCCATTTCCAAGAATTCTTATAATGTACGTACCTGCTGACAATTCACTAACAGGAACTTGTATAGTATTAGCACCTACATTTAAGTTAAGCATTTGGCTATACTTGGTAGCGCCGTCTATACCAACTATGCTCAGGTTACCTTGAGTCATTGCTTTCTCACTGTATATGCTCATATTCAGCACATTAACTGCTGGCACTGGGTATAGGTT
>JAWXCF010000079.1:0-5605 GCA_034440515.1 Bacteroidota bacterium | reverse complement strand
GAATTAATAGACTTTGGTAAGACTTATCAATTCTCTGTTCAAAATAATTAAACCTATATATTTGAGAAAAGTCATTGAGTTCTGCATTTTAGAATATTTGGATTTCAAACTGCTTTTCTAGTTGTTCATTACTTTTTATATGCCAAGGGAAACAAATAGGCCTTTGTTTTCTGGCTTTATGATACACAATATTTGTAAATGCGAGATTCTTATAAGATTGATAATTATACTGATATTTCAAGTCACTATATTGGTCTAACAGGGCAATTAATACTTTTGGGTTGCTACGTGATTATTTGGTATTCATTATCAAAGACCTAAAGGAATCTTGTCTTGTTTTGCAAGATGGATAGAGCAAAATCTATTTACCTGACCCAAGCGCTAGTTCGGGGATTCGATCAACATTAAAACTATTTCAAACATTATAGCCCAGTCATATATTTGATTGGGCTTTTTTTGTGACTTGCAATAAGCCTGATATTCAATTCCACTACGCACATTTTTTAAACTTCTAAGACGATTAAAGAAATTAGAATGGCGTTAATCTAAGCCTGCCCTGCCTCGCCTAGGTATTTGCGTAGGTCATTTAGTTCGCGTTCCATATCGCCGAGTCTTTCATACACGTCGCTGGGTGGGGGTACCTGGGCGGTGAACCTGCGGCGGAAATACCAAAGCTCCATTACCTCTTCCTCTGGTATGGTGTAGGCTTGGTAAAATCTGTTGTCGCTGATTAGGCTAAGGTGTTTGTCCCCTTTATTGCGAACGACACGTTTTAGCACGATGCCGTCATTTTTGCTGACAACAATATATACCCTACCGTTTTTTATCTCATTTAGATCATATATTCTGTTGGTAAACACTATGTCTCGCTCATAGAAAGTAGGCTCCATACTGTCACCCTTTACCTCGAATGCACGAACGTCGTGTGCCTGAAAGAATGGGATGCGGACGCCCGGCAATTGGCTCAAATATTCTGGGTCACTGTAGCCAGACAAATAACCAGCTTGGGCGGTTAGACCTACAAATACGGGGATTTCATTACCCTGTATATCTACGGTGCTGGTGATGATGGTGGGTGCTGGAGCAGCCTTTTGCACATTGCTTTGTTTTTGCCTTAGCATTTGCCCTTTCCCCATCATTAGCCAATCGCTGCTAACGTCTGGAAATGCCTGAAGTATGCGCAGTACCAGCTCATAGCCAGGATTGCTGCCACTCATTACTTGGCTTAGTTGAGAGGGGTAACTGTTTATCAGTAGGGCCAGTTTACCTTGGGTTAGCTTGTAGTGGTCTATCAGCAGTTTTAGTCTTTCGCTTAGTTCAGATTTCTTTATTTCTTTCTCTTTGTCTTTCATTGCATTAGATTTTATTTTCACTATTCTATAACATTTTTCTGTACATAATTCATAATTATGTATATCTTTGAACTAACATTATAATGTACAAAGTTACTTATATAACTGCTATTTAATTCACTATTGTGAATACTGTGTAGATATATGTGTATGTGTTGCACAGTGATATGTTCGGTGATATGTTCTAATAATTAAAATACTATATACAAATGTTTCGCGAAGCCCCTAATTTAAATGAAATGTTGTCTGCTACCGATGTTACGGTACCTAATCGTAAGGCGAAAAGACGCATTAACAAAAACCTGCTGAATAGCCAACCTGAGCCCCCTGCAGCACTGCCCCCTATGGATGCCAATATGAATGCGATGATAGCTGCGGAACGTAACGTAGTATATCGATATGCCCTACAGCTGACCCACGACCCTAATGAGGCTGATGAGCTAACCCAAGACGTACTGTTGCGTGGTATGTTGCGCCAAGAGACCTTTACGCCGGGTACTTATTTGCGTGCTTGGCTTAAGAAAATTGCGCTAAACTTGTTTCTAGAGGGGAAACGCAGGGCAAAACACACCATAGAGCCAGACGCAATACCAGCCAATCATCACCTAATAACCGATGAGCCAACTGGTGAGCGCAATATGGCTGAGCAGGAGTGCCTGCAGTTCTTTGACAGTCTGCCCGATAAGTTGGCACGCCCACTTAGAATGTTTTGCCAAGGCTATCAATACCCCGATATATGCAAGGCCTTGAAATTGCCAAGCGGGACTGTGAAAAATAGAATATTCCTAGCTAGGAAAGAAATGACTAAGTATTTGCAACGCGAAAGTCTAATGACTGCCTAGCCAAATACCCAAAGCACATCACCCAAATAAAACATTAAAAAACAGAATATGAGTACCCCCGACACAACGCTAAATCTAGATGAGGAATTAATATTAGAAATATGTGCAGAGTATGCACAGGGAAATAAGCAACTGTATGAGGTCTGCCAAATGTATAAGATAACAGAGGCTGCATTTCACCAAGCCTGTGAGGGGAGCCTGCGACTGCATCACGCATTTCTACATAGCCAACGCATACTACACAGACTGCACCTGAACCGATGGACAGAAACAGCCAGAACTCGACTGCAAACAATGCTGACCGGATATATGCAAAAGCAAGTAATAACAGATGAGGACATAGATGCAGAGGGCAACACTACTCTAACCCGCAGGCGAAGCATTAAACGGAATGTACAACCAGGACTGCCAGCGTTGACCTATACCCTAAATAGACTAGAGAGCATTATACAAAAGCAACAAAATAATGCCCACAAACAAAGTGAAGAACTAGCCGCCATACTGCAGTTGCCAGAGAATGGACGTACCTATAAACTAAGTGTATAAAACCCTTGCTACACAGCGGGTACTAATACCGTAATGCTACAACTGCACACACTATGATCATAGTCTGCATAGCCTAATAACAATACCCTGCCTGATACCTGTGGAATGCGAATCCAAGTATTAAGTAGGGTTTGTTTTGGTATGTCATACAGGTTTATTCGCAGCAACTGACTGTTTCGAATTAAGTTAAACCATTGATTATAATAGCTTTGTGTTAGGGTAGTGCCACGGTAATTAGGGTCGGGTACTGGGGCAAAGCACAGATTTTGCCCGTCGGCTATCGCACTAAGTAATAGGTAAGAGTACGCATACCGCCATTGGCTAATGGACTCAGTACCAATTTGAATAGAACTATACGCAGCAGAACTAAGTGTAGCGATAGACATTGGCTCTGCCTCTATCAGTAGAAATGGATTAACGGCTATACCCGTACTTTCTACCACATTATTTACCAGCCGCAACATATTTACCCTAGGCAGGGGCATTGTATTACTTAGGCTGTAGCCCATAGTGCATAGTTGAAAGTTAGGGGCAGCTAATACATTCTCTTTCTCGCCCGATTGTAGTACTGCTATTTGCGCCAAGTTATCATAGGCATATTTTAGTATTAGGGTGTCATTAGTAGCATTGTTGGTCAGCCTTAGGTCTGGGGCGGACTCGGTATAACTACTTAAATCTATAGGAATTGGATCAACTCCATTTAGATAGTCTATGGTTGGCTCTATATAACACACCCTGTCTGCTATGCGAATGTATAAATTACCCAACTGCGCTAAGTCCTTCAGCAACTGGGTAATGCTAAGCCGCGGGGCGTAGTCGCTAGTCCGAAGCAAACTACCCTGAATGAATGCTACTGATGGGGTAAACAACACTCGACAATTAAACAATACATTGTCTCCGCTGATGCTACAAGTTAGGGTATCGCCTGCATTTAGAGTTATAGCATCTTCACTACTGGCATAGTCTGCACTAAAGTTATGTTGCAACACCACATTCCCGTTTATGTGGATAGACCAAGTGATGGGGAGGTTATACTGTGTAGAGTTAATGTTCACAGTCAGGCGCATAGCCTCTGCGGCTATATAGGCATTGGCACTTTGATTGACGGGGGAGCTGCTGCCTTGTCTGGTTTCATTGTAGGGGATATCAAGATTTTGCCCATCAAAAGTCCAAGCCACATTCATCTGCAGTTGGGCGCTATAGCCAGATTGCCACGCATCGCTATGGTTTATTTGCGCCGTAGTACTGGGTAACAGCAACTTATTGCCGAGTCCAAACTGCAACCACCTGCTAGATAGGGCATAGCCAGACAAATTAAGCACAGCCAGTAACAACTCATATATCCGAATGGCGGGCCTAAAGTCAGAATAGTCCAGCGTATTCAGCGTATTAGTCAGCGTGCCATAGTCTATTAGTGGATAGGCGTAGGGCAGTCTATTTTGCTGAGCAGCTATTATAGAATCAACAGACCAAGTGTGGCTGAGATTGGGGAAATGCTCAGCTTGGTCCAGATATATTTCAGACAGGGCATCTATTAGGCTGCGCTGTGGGCTAATTATTTCTAGCTCTATTCTGTTGTCTTTATTGCTTATTTGTACCCATCGCAGTGTAAGGGTATAGACTAGGTTTCCATTTATCAGTATGTCTGCCGTTGCCCCCTGTGGCCAATTGTTTAGCAGTTTTATATTATTAGCAGTCGCTGGTATGCTGCTCAGGCTAAGGTAGGGTAGGGTTTGATTTTCAGGATTGTTAATGTCTAACAGCGCATAGTCCTCTATCACGTTGGTTTGAGTGTCTGTATCTAAATGATATTTATCTATTTTAATTCCGATTATTTTCATAGTATTGCTCCATTAGGTTTATCAGCCTAATGAAATTTGACCCAGAGGTGTTTACAGACTGGGGATATAAATACTTCTAGTTTTTTTTTAAATTTGATAGAGCTGAAAGTGAAATTCTCAATTGGGGATTGAGTTTTAGCGCCTTTTGATGTTATAAATGTAAAATACAACTGTGCAAATAAACTTTTACATTTTGCACCTTTATGGGATAGTATATTTGAAGCTATGTATATTAAAAGTTAACCTAATCGTGTTTTAAAAATATGAAAGTCTGACTATTTGTATTATGCTGAAACAGATGATATGAAAGCTCAGCTAAAAAAATATGGAGGGAAGAAAACTGATACTAATGATAATTATAAAGTTCGTCAAAGCGGAAATTATAAGATTTAAATGCCCTTATCATTTTTAAAAAAAATAGTTACTCAATGATGAGAAACTTTACGACTATTCTATCTTATTGTCACATCGCTATAATATACTATTAAAGTACAATTGCACGATTTGTGCATATTCCCTAACTTTGAATAATGATGATTATGAGAAAGACATTTACCTTATCTATTTTTAGCCTTGGTTTGGTGCTGGTTATGATGTCAATGCGCACTTCAACTGGACCGAACATTAAGTGGAAAGATGAATTGCACGATTTTGCTAAAATTAAGCAAGGTGTTATCGGGGAATTTACCTTTGAATATACCAATACAGGCGACGAAGCTCTAGAGATAAGAGAAGTAAGACCAGCCTGCGGATGTACTACCCCAACTTGGAGTAGAGAGCCAATAGCACCTGGGCAAACGGGATATCTAAAAGTTAAGTTTAACAGCAGCAATTATTTAGGTCCATTTTATAGAACCATCGCCATAGTTACTAATGTACCTAATGAAGTATATACCATAGCCGTAAGGGGTGAGGTTGAAAAACTGCCAAGTTCACTAGAGGGTGACCCAAATAAAAGTCCGGTATTAAAAAGTAGATAACATTTTGCTATCTGAATAGCTTGTTTAAGAAGTTAATTCTAGCT
>JAWXCF010000078.1:0-6602 GCA_034440515.1 Bacteroidota bacterium | reverse complement strand
GACGTCTTAATCCTTGTTTTAATGGATAGTGGTCTTTTGACACATTAAGTCTGGCTGATTTAACAGGTGCTTATTTAAGGTCTTAATCCTTGTTTTAATGGATAGTGGTCTTTTGACCACATGAGTCAGATGATTTAAGAGGTTATTGTGATACGTCTTAATCCTTGTTTTAATGGATAGTGGTCTTTTGACCCTGACTGCTGACAATTAATTGCAAGACAATCACTTATGTAAATAATTAATATTTTTTTATTTGTTGTTTTGCTATGAATTCGGGTACAATATAACATAATTATTCTAATTTTAAAATTAAATAAAATAAACTGAAGTTTTTAGCAATAAATGATCAAGGTCTTTTTGTGTGCCATATTGTTTTAGCGAAGTTATGGAAGATTCTGTTATAGGCAATATAATTATGCTATCAGTTGGTGTCAATTGTGACTTTAGTGCATTAAAGTACGATAGTAAATCATCCCTGCTTGATTCTTTTATTTCACCTATAAATACAGACTTTTGAAGTCTATACATTCCTGCTTTTTTGCATCTATTTATGGTATAGTTTCTTATTTTAGTTTTTGTAATATCATACATACATATTATTTTTACCCTAGTACTGTATTGATTATGTGTATTTAAATATTCATCTAGCGGGGGTGATATATGTATTGGTGTAAATAAATAATTTATTTCATTTATATGCTCGTCAAATAACATCATTTGTTGCCATCTAGATGTTTCTGTTTTTATCTTAGACTTTTTTGCAATCATCATTATATATAACTAGGTGGATGGTAGTGATTTAATAGATGGTCAGCCAGTATTTTAGCATCATTTGCTATGTGATTTTTTCTAGAAAGGTTTACTTTACCTCGTTTTACTGTATTGTTAATGAATAGATTAAATGCTGTTACTATTACTCGTCTAGCCTCTATGTTTATTAGGTATTCGCCTGTAATATTATTTCTTTGAAAGTCTCTAAAGTTGACTTGGTTTTTATTAACTAGCGATATTGCCAAACTGTCTGCCCAAATACGATACATTTCCATAAAGTCATATACGAGTGTAGGTTTATTATATTGGCTAACGTGTAGAATAGAACAATATGGGTCTAAACCTGCTGATATGAGTGAATTTTCTACCCTAAAGTATAGTATTGAGTATAGGTAATTCAACATTGCATTAAATGGGTCTAATGCAGGTCTTCGAGTTCGCAAATCAAATCTAAACGCAGGGGGCAATGATTGTCCGATTGAACCAAAGTAGTGTTTGGCAGATACCCCCTCATAGCCTCTTAATATTTCTAATTGAGACTTATCTACAGTAGGCACCCAATTTTCAACTAGTATTATAGCGTTTGCAATGTAGTTAGCTGCATTGGTGCTAGACTTAATAAATTGTTGTAGTATGTATTGTTGTTGTTTTAGTTTAAATATTATTAAATCTTTAACCCAAATAGCACCCTCTTTACTTCTAAAAAATAAATGTTGATGTGTCCTAATGCTGGCAATACTTCCATATTTATGTGACCATATTTGCCCCTGTGGTACTAAATCTTTGTCAAATAGAAAAATCGGAATTTGGTAGTTCACTGCTAATGACATAGCATTAGATGATATAGAACTATTTGGGTACAGATAAATGCACTTTACCAAGTCTGGGCTTAGTTGCTCTGTACTATATGTATCTGTACTATTGTCTATTTGGGCATCTACTATAGGTAGTTTTACTATAAATATAAAATCTTTTACAGATAGCCTACCACCTAATGCAGAGATATGTAATTCCATTTCTTTACATTATTTAAAATCCAATATTTTCCCTTACATATTTTATTGCTAAGTTATTCATAGTTTCTATGGTGTTTGATGTATCTGTAAGACCAAATTCTAGTTTGATATTGTAGATAAGTGTGCTAAAATCTTTGTCTCCATTTTTTTCGCAGATAGTATCTAGGCGGGCTTTATCTACAGATTTGCCCTCGTGCACCAATTTGTTTCTTATTTTGTCAAACATTCCTTCTTCTCCAGTTTTAATTGGTTTTGATATGTTAGTGCTAGAATTATATTTTTTTACTATCTCATTTATTTTTTTATATGGGCCATCTACTTCAGCTAGAAACCAAAGTTTGTAGGGTAGGGTTGTTTTGTCTATTTGTATTTTGTCCTTTAGTTTTGGGTCAAAATGCTGAAGATAACTTTGTTCGAGTTTAAGTTTTGTTATTAGTTCGGTTATATCTTCACTATTTACATTATAGTTATCTATATCTAGACCTGAGGTTTTAATAAAGGCATATTTAGCAAATACTTCTATAAACTGATGAAAGGCTAAAAGTGCCTCAGTATAATATCCTTTTAAATAATCAAATTCTGCTTTATTTAAATATTCTATTACCAGTTTCAGATTTCCATTTTCTCTTATATTAGCATTTATCGTTTCATTGCCAGAGTTGTAAATTGTATTATTTATTATACTTTCAAAAAAATTTAAAATTTCAGTATCTTCCATAGCTTTTCCGCTTATTTGATTTAATTTATCATAAGCATTGCCCATTCTATTTGAGCATACCTCAATCAATTTTCTAATTTTCTGAAACTTTTCGGGGTATTGCCTTAGCACCTGCAAAGCCCCACTATAGTCTGCATTTTCTATTTGTGACAGTACTATTTTTAGGTTGTTTAATATCTCTGAATGCGTAGGTACTAATAGACTAATTGTAGATTCACCAGTTTCTTTCTCTTGCGCATCCAGGAATATCCTGACATCACTAGGTATAATGAATTCTGCGGCAGCCCTCATCGCATTTTTCATTTGAGTAGAACCCCCTTGCAATACTATGGCTATTTTTTGATTAGCGTTTAGTTCTCTATTTATGGGTCTGATGTGATTACAATATCGCATCAATAGCCCATTTTCTTCAACTACAGAGCACTGTAATTGTTTTGTTGCTACTGGTATTGAATATTTTGAAGTGAGTATTTTTTTTAAGATTTCTGCAGAGTGGATTGTATCTTGATCATTTCGACCATCTGGTGTATTAGTATGGAATAAAATAATTTGAGATACGTCTCCTAATTTTTCTTTAGTGTAGGTTACAGTATTAGTTATAATATTTACAGCAAAATCATCATATATGGCTTCATATTTATCTAGCAAGAGTTCGGTAACTTCTCTAAATGATTTGGGGTTAAATGATTTGTGAATATCATTTATTGTATTAGCAAATATTTCATTTTCACGCATTGCTAATACTATTTTATCAAGGCTAGTTTGCCCTTTATAGCTGAGGTTTCTATTGCCGACGTTGGCTAAAATGGTATATGTTGTCATTATTTAAGTATTGTAAGTTTACAAAATCCAAATGGTCTTTCTGTCCCTGTTACTCGGCGAGATTTAGATAGTCTGTGTTCTTTAAATTTACTTGAAGAATCTTTCCTAGATATTCTCTCTATTATTTCAGTTTCTATGCTGGTTTTTTGCTCTTGCAGCCAGCCCCCCGTCATAAATCTATGCCCACTACCATAGCCTATTCTGATCAGGCAAGTATTTTCATTGTATTCAGAAACATTTTCATATAAATTATTCATTTCATCAAAAAATGCCCGTACTTCATCAGGTTCTTCTAGATTTTCATTTTCCGATGTATTAATTTCTTGGTATAACAAATCACGCATATAGCTATTAGCCTTAAAGAATATGTTATGAATATCTACCAATTCTGGTGTTAGCATTTTCAATTCATTTTGATGCTTACTTTTCAAGTCTAATAACGCATTAGCTGTTCTTATTTGAAATGTAGCTTTACTTCCAGTTTTAAGGCATTCTGCGGCCATATTTAGTGGTTGGGCATCATCCCACATTTTAGAATATTTTGCATATAAATTTACTTTGTATAAATGGGTACTATCGTGTGCAAATTCGGCATCGCCAATTTGTAAAAACCGCATAGCGTTTAAATTTATAGCGTTTTTAGGGGCATCATCGGTTAAATTAACTCCTGAAAATATTAGGTCAGTAAGTTTTTTATCATTAATTTCTTCAGACCTGTGGTCTAATCCATTTATGTTTTTTACATTAAATATCTTATAGAAATCGCTTTTCGAATCACCTGTTAGTTTAAGCGATTTAGTATTCAACGCATCTTTAAATAGTGCCGTTCTAATGGCCCCCTTTATACTGCTGCCTGGTATGTAGTTAGCGCCCAGCCCAGTTTTCATTTGCTCAGAGTATTCTCTAGACCCCATATTCACTTTAAATACTTTTTTGCTTACATCAAGAGGGTTAAATTTTCTATTTTTTATTATTTCAGTTAATCCTTCTTTTTTATTAGCAGCGTTAGCTAGGCTAGATGCAGCAACAGCATCGCCACCCATTTTATAGAATAGTTTTTCTATATCTATCAGATAGGTGTGTGATTGTTCAACGTATAGTTCTGTATCTTTAATTATTCTATTACCACTGCCTATGTGTGTCGGGGTAAGTACCTCCAGCTGAATGGTATGGGTTTTATTTTCTGCCATTTTTTTTAAATTATTAGATGGTGATGGCTATCGGGTTGCCGTGTCTATATACGGGGTGTCCTATTTGAGGTGTAGTCAAGTCAATTATTCTACCTGGTTTAAAATTACTAAAGGTAGAACCCTCTGTAAAAAAGAGTGCTTTTTGCTTCAAGCTCAATTTATCTGCCAAACCAGTGTACCAGCCCCCCCGCCACGCCAAACCATAACTGGCACCTTGTAGTAGGTGGGTTAATTCGTCATTATCATCCACTAAAGGGTTGTAGTTACCTAACACAATGCTTTTTTGGGATATATTAGCTGTATATATGTGCAAACTGTCAAAAGCTGGAGAGAATAATCCGTAGCCAACAGTTCTATCATTGCCAATACCTGTATCTGCTAATAGTCTAAGTGCTGCAGTAATTATTGTTTTTTGATCAAGCCCATTTATAGGTTTATTATCTGTAAATTCATACATCATATATAAGCCTGATTTGTCAGCATATCTATCAGCCAATACTGTGTAGGGTACTGTGTCTTCCACCATATCGTGTTGGATTCTGGTGCGTACTTCTTCAGTCTTTACGGCTTTACTATGCTCATTATCAGCACTATTTTTAGGGATTAAACCTTTAGGAATTATAAATTCTGGCAAACTGGTATTAATCTCATAGCCAGCTAAATCCCCTTTTTTAGAAAGTCCTTGATTATAGTCCGAAATGGCAGAAATAGGCCACCATTGTACTTTTTTATTTTTCTTGACATCATCTTCATTCAAAACGAAAGTGAAAGGAAATTTGCCCGAAAAAAACGGTTTAGGTATGAAATATTCAAAATTATTAGAATTATTAACAATATATGGAAATGCTCCAGATAATTTAACTTTATTCATAAATTGTGTAGCAAT
The DNA here is from genome assembly GCA_034440515.1 of Bacteroidota bacterium. Taxonomy (GTDB): domain Bacteria; phylum Bacteroidota; class Bacteroidia; order CAILMK01; family CAILMK01; genus JAWXCF01. The sequence continues at coordinate 1,199 of JAWXCF010000078.1, read as the reverse complement.
CTCATTACTATATAACTCAAGTATCATCATATACAGTGCTGATGCCAATGTATCGCTATGAAGCCTGCCAGTTGAACTTGATTGATCATTAGAGCCGGTACCAAGCCTAACAGCACCATTAAAATGGAACCTTACTAAGTTATAATTAGGCATAAACAAGCATTTTAGTAAATTCTTCCGTTACATTTTCTCCTATTTCATTATTAGGATCCATATACCAACTCATATTTCGACGATGTGCTGACTTTATCTGTATATCAATCTGACCATTACCCCTAGAACCGCCCCCACCTAGGTAGTCGTCTTTAAGCAATCTTATTGCTTTTGCTAGCAAAGATTTTAGTTCTTTTTCTTGTTTTTTATACTCTACATCATCATCTTCAAATTCATTCAATATCATTGTGAATTCAAAAGATACCCCAGCAGGTACTCTTTCAAAAAAACGGGGTACTGCTGCGCTGGTAATTCTATCTATTACCGCCTCTGCTTTTATTTCAGCATATAACACGTCTGTTGGTGCTTTTTCTAACTTTTCAAGTGATTCCGGTGTTAAGTGTGCATCACCTACAATAAGTCTAGATGGTCTTTGCTTTAGTTTATCACTATTTTGAGCACTACCAAATAGTAATGTAGATGCTTTATCTGTACCTTGGTATGCGGCATTTTTTACTTGTCCCATTGATTGATCTCCAACGGTACCTTGGCTGATTTCAATAAGTGATCTAAATTTACCCTTAATGCTGCTGCCAGGTATGTAGGGTTGGCTATTTAGCGGGTTTCTAATGACAATTTTATCTGCACTGCCAATAGAAAGTGCAGCATTAGAACCCCCAATGGTAAGCCCTGTTTTAGTCGTAATGTTAGCGACTATAATTGTCTTACTTAGTAATTTCATATATAAGTTTATTTATTTAGTTTAATTAGTCTTTTTGTGCTACAACTCTGTGGAATGCTAAAAACGACTCGAAAAAATTAACGAAATTGTCAAATCTTTTGCCGAAAGTATCGTCTTTCACGCCTTCATTTACAACATTATACCACTTTTCAAATTCGTCTCTATAAGGTTTAAGATTCTTCTGAGATTTTGCAACGCTATATGCCAACTTGGGTAATAATAAAAGGAATTTCACCTGCCTGATATCGGCATTCAGAGTTTCTATACGCCTAATTTCCCCAAAAATGTTTCTTATTTGACTTTT
>JAWXCF010000077.1:0-9726 GCA_034440515.1 Bacteroidota bacterium | reverse complement strand
TGCATATATCTTTCGCCACCAAAAATATTTATAAGTTTTTTTAGTTAATATATTTATCACATCTATTTAGATGTAATTAAGTTTGTAGCCTAGGCGAAGCATAGCATAATGAATAAAAAGACTATCAAGATATTACGGCGAAGTCTGTTGGCTTTAATTAGCGTATTGTTGGTTTTCTTTATCGGTATTTTTATTGCAATCCAGTTTTATCAAGACGAAATAAAGCGAAAAGTCATTGTGGAAATAAACAGTCAGATAAAAACTCCCATCATTATTAGCAGTCAGAATATCAATTTAAACTGGTTTACCGACTTTCCGAATATCAGCATTCATTTGTCACAATTCACAATTAAGTCAACAAATAATTTCAAAGATAATTTAGCTGCTATTGGCGATTTGTCGTTGACATTTAATGCTTGGGAAATGATAGAGGGTAATTATTCCCTGAATCATATTGTAATAAAAGATGCGACTATAAACCTATTGACAAATGCCAGTCAAAAAGTTAACTACGATATATTTACAGCAGATACTTCAAAAACTGAACCAAATACTATGTTTAAGCTTAGTCTAAGTAAAATAATATTATTGCGAACCAAGCTAAATTACATTGACAAATCAGCTGAGACTATTCTGCAAACTAATTTAAAGCAACTGGCTTGTTCAGGTAACCTGAGCGATAGAAACAATGAATTCTATATGAGTGGACAATTGAAGTTGAAAAAACTTGTTATTGGAAATACCGTTTATGCTGATAACAAAAATTTAGATTTAAACATCAAAGTAGAATCACAAGAAAATTATTCTGTATTGGCAGTTAGCGCTAAAAAATTAAATATTGACGGCTCACCATTTAGATTAAGGACAAAATATATAGATCAATTAAATAGAAAGTTTATTAATCTAGAATTGACAGGTGCTAATAATTCGATTAAGTCACTAATCAGCCTATTGCCTGGTAAATATGCTAAGCAAGCGAGTAATTACAGCAGTACCGGAAACATTAGTTTCAAGGCAAATTATTTTGGCTACATATCTAAATGGGAAATGCCTAACTTAGATGTTAGATTTTCTATTCAAAATTCTGATATTCAAATTGATAAATTGCCTAGTAAGATTAAATCTGTATATGCAACAGGCATATTTTCTTTGCATAATGGTGGCAAAACTAAGCTAGAACTAAAGAAGTTTAGCTGTAATTATGAAGGAAATAAAGTACAAGGAAATCTATCGATTTTAGACTTTAACCAACCAATAGTTACAGCAGACTTACAAGGGAAAATTGGCCTTAGAATGCTTAGTAAATTAATTCAAGCTAGAGACCTAAATATGACAGGGACAGCCAACATTAATTTAAACTGTCAAGGCAAATTAAGCTCATTAAGTACAGGGAAATTGACTAAAAATGAATTTTTAGATTTAAGTCTGATACTCAATAATGCTTCACTTCAGTTATCTGAACCTAATTTGAAATTAAACAACATAAACGGGTACTTAAATCAAGTATCAGGAAATTTGCAAATAAAAGATCTACAAGCTACTACGGGGAAAAGCGACATTTTGATAAATGGATACCTTCAAAATTTTTTATCTTATTTATTGGGTTATAATCAAAACTTACGAATGATAGCTAACCTAAAGAGTGAGAATTTGGACATTAGTGATTTTCTAATTGCACCACAAAACACTAAATCTAACGTTGAGAGTACTGCCTTTGTCATACCTGAGCATATTTACTTAGATCTAAATGTCGCAATTGCTAAAATGAAATATGGCAAGTTATCGGCTGGAAATTTGAATTCAAGATTGAGTGTAAATCACGATTTCGCTAGAGCGTCAGCTTTAAAATTTGATGCAATGGGAGGAAGTATAGTTGGAGATATAACGATAACAAATACACCTAACCATACTTTTGATACTAAGGCAAGTGTAAAACTTAATAAATTGAATTTGAAAAAATTATTTGCTGAAATGGGCAATTTTGATCAAAGCTATTTCACTGATAAGAATATAGAAGGTAACATTACTGCTAACATTGAATATCATTCTGTTTGGCAAGATAATTTAATAGTTTTACCAAATACTATAAACGTCAAGGCATATATTAACATTAGTAACGGTGAATTAATAAACTATGAACCCTTGGTTGAAATGAACAAATTTCTGAAAAAGAAAGACTTTAGTAGAATAAAAATAAATAGTTTGAAAAATGATATTGTTATTTCAAATCAGACCATCATTATCCCTGAAATGATAGTTTCTACTGATGCTGGTGATTTAACAATGTCTGGCAAACATAGCTTCGATAATGTAATGGAATACAGGGCGAAGCTAAACGCTACAGAATGGATAAAAGGTAAAAGAGATAATTATCAGTCGGAGTTTGGAGAGGTTCAAGTGAAGCATAAGAATGGAATAATAGTTTATCTAATCATTAAAGGAACCCCCGATAAAATCAGCATAAAATATGATACTAAAGAAGGCGGTAAAAACTTCATAAATGGAATTGCGAAAGAAAAAAATGAATTTAAAAAGTTAATTTTCAAACCTAAAGAACCAGAATTGCCCGTAGATAATATAAAAGAGAAAGCTAAAGAACCCGATAATCTGAATAAGAAAAACGACGGATATGAATTAGACTGGGGTGATAATGAGTAAAGAAAGCATTAATTTGAGAATAAATAATCCTTTTGCAAAATACAAGACTAGGACTTGGAAACTAATGCTTCTTATTGCTGCTGTTTGCATAGGTATATTCTCATTATGGTTTACAAACCATCTAGTTGATCAGCTAAATGAAAAAGAAAGTAAAGAAGTTGGTAGAATAGCTAAGGCATTTGAAGATATAAATAAACCTTTAGAAGACTATAGCCAAGTTTTAACAACCATTAAGGAAGCAACCATACCTATAATTGTTGTAAATGAACGTGGTGTAATAGATTATGTAAATAATCTAGACAGTAACAAAGTGTCAGATACAGTTTGGCTGAGAAATAACATTCGTTGGATGAAATTTTACAATGACCCTATTCCAATAAAAATTAGCGAAAAAGTTTATCATACCATTTATTATCAAGAGCAACCAGCTATTACTTTATTACGCTATTTTCCTTGGGTGCAATTAGCCATAATATCCTTGTTCTTAATAATTAGTTATGTCGCATATTCTGCCAGCAATAGGTTTGAGCAGAACAAGGTTTGGGTAGGAATGGCAAAAGAAACTGCCCACCAAATAGGGACACCATTAAGCAGTTTGATAGCTTGGGTAGAATATTTACGATTAACAGGCGAACCCCCAAGTGAAGAAATTTTGTCTGAAATATCAAAAGACATAAACAGGCTTGAGATAATAACAGAGCGATTTTCTAAAATTGGTTCTCAAGCTGAGCTAACTCCATATTCTTTGGTAGCTGTTGTAGATGAGGTAGTAAATTATATGAAAATACGACTGCCAGACAGAGTTATTATTGAGACTATCATTTTAGCCCATAGAGATGCTAAAGTAATGTTAAATAAAAACCTATTTAGTTGGGTAATAGAATGTCTAATGAAAAATGCTGTTGATGCAATGGCTGGTATAGGAGATATTAAAATAACTGTTGATAAAAATGGAAATAAGCACGTTATTGATGTAAAAGATTCAGGTAAAGGATTGAATAGAAATCAATTTAAATTAATATTTAAACCAGGCTTTACTACTAAAAAGCGAGGTTGGGGACTAGGGCTAAGTCTATCAAAAAGAATAATAACAGACTATCATAAGGGATCAATTTTTGTGAAAGAAAGTGAGCCAAACGTTGGTACTACCTTTAGAATATTGCTTCCGATTGTAAATTGAAGTTATAAATCGAAGGGATAAGTAGATATTTGCCCTTTATTTAACGTTATTACTATTATATGCTATTATCTATGACAGGTTTTGGTTCAGCTACCACAGAATTAGCTGAGGCAATCATCAAGGTTGAAATTAAATCTTTAAATAGTAAGGGCTTAGACTTAAGTGTGAGACTGCCTAGGGGCTACTATGATAAGGAAATGGAAGTGAGGAGCCTTTTATCTCACGATTTGTATAGAGGTAAGGTTAACATAAACATTGAAATTGAATCTACTGGTACCAAAGCTTTACAACGTATAATTAACCCAGTTGTAATAGATGCTATGATAGCTGATGCTAAGGCAACTGCAAAAAGAAACGATATACACTACAAGAACATATTACCTTCATTGCTGATGATGAATGAAGTTTATCAGAATAATCAGAGTAAAAATGATGAAACTGAATGGACAGAGGTAATTATTACATTGAAAAAAGCACTAGAGTCTTACGAAGAATTTCGCAAACAAGAGGGATACACTTTACAACTGGAGCTAGAATCTTATGTCAAAAACATTGATAGTTCATTAACTGTTGTGGATGCTCATAAAGATAACAGAATAGTAAAAGTAAAGTCTGACTTGCAAGAAAAGTTGAAGCAAATAGCAGAAGACGTAAAGTTTGATATGAATAGGCTAGAGCAAGAGTTAATTTATTTTGCTGAGAAACTAGACATAACAGAAGAAATAGTAAGGCTAAGAAGCCACCTAAAATATTTCTTATCGTCTATGAATGAGCCTACTCCAGGTAAAAAACTAGGATTTATTGGGCAGGAAATGGGCAGAGAAATTAATACTATTGGTAGTAAAGCAAATGATGCTACAATACAACGAGATATAGTAATGATGAAAGAAGAACTTGAGAAAATAAAGGAGCAAGTTTTAAACATATTATAATGAAGGGAAAAAAGGTACTGATACTTTGTGGACCAAGTGGAGCAGGCAAAACTTCTTTAGCCAAAGAAGTTTTGACCTCAATATCTAGCTTTAGTTTTTCAGTATCTGCAACCACCAGAAAGCCAAGATCACACGAACTGAATGGAAGAGACTACTATTTTCTTGACCTTGAAGAATTTAAAAGTATATTAGCTAAAGGAGGCTTAATAGAATCAGAAGAGGTTTATGAGAATGTTTGGTATGGCACATTAAGCAGCGAAGTAGATAGAATATGGGCAAGTAATAATTACCCATTACTAGATATAGACGTGTATGGTGCTATGAATATTAAGGAAAAGTATCTGGGTCAAGCCATTGTAATTTTTATACATCCTGGTACAGTTGATAACATAAAAGAAAGATTGAGTAAACGAGCCACAGAAGACATTCAATCTTATAATATGAGGATAGCTAAAGCAGAAGAAGAATTGAAATTTGCTGATCAATGCGATTTTATTATATATAATGAAACTTTAGCTGAGGCAAAAACTGAATTATTTGACATAATTGAACAGAATTTTATTGAAGAATGAATAGTGAAGACTTGACTGGTTTGTTTTTTGGAAGCTTCAACCCAATACATCACGGGCATTTAGTCATTGCTTCACATCTAGTTCAAGTTGTCGGACTTAAACAGGTTTGGTTTGTGGTTAGTCCGCATAACCCGTTAAAAGATAAGCTTGGCTTAGCTAATGATTATGAAAGGCTAAATATGGTGAATTTGGCAATAGAAAATGATACCAATATTCAATCTTCTGATATTGAGTTTGGACTGTCTCAACCTAATTACACCATAAATACTTTACTACTTTTAGAAGAAAAATATCCTACTCGAAATTTTACTTTAATTATGGGTAGCGACACTTTTAATACCTTGATTAAGTGGAAAAACTATGAGCAAATTATTCAAAAATACCCTATTCAGATTTTTTTAAGACCTAATCATCTTCCAGATTCAGAATTATTAAAAGACGCCCACCCAAATACAGTAGTATTAGAAAATACCCCCCAAATGGAGATTTCAGCATCGTACATACGGTCTTTAATCAAGGCTAATAAGGAACCTAAATATTTACTACCTGTTGAAATATGGAAATATATTGACAAGTGGGGTTTGTATTTGTAATTAGTCTAGCAATTACTCTATAGTCCAGGTATTGTTGCCTGCAATTATCTCATCTAGCGTAGGCACTTTGGTAGCATTGGCTATCTGCAATTGAAATTGAACTTGATCATCATAGCTTGGTCTTTCTACATCGTAAAATACACCAAAAGGTCTAGGCAAATGATTTTCGTCACTAGGATCATCGTAAAATCTACTTAGTATCATTGCCTTATCTATATTCTTAACATCGTGTATCCACAGGTCATTTATAGATGTTTCCTCCAGGCTTACTATTTCAGCTTTACCTTGTGCATTTAGTCTAATACCTTTTGTATTATTTTCTCCAAATATTAAGGGTTTGCCATCTTCTACAAATATTGCTTCTAAAGCTTTGGTCTCTTTATCTGTATAAATAAAGAAAGCACCATCATTGAATACGTTGCAGTTTTGGTAAATTTCTAATACGCTTGTACCTTTATGTTTTGCAGAGCTTAGCAATGTTGTTTGTAAATGTTTTGGATCTCTATCCATACTTCTGGCAAAATAGCTAGCATCAGCTCCCAAACTTAATGCAGCAGGATTAAATGGATGGTCTAATGAACCCATTGGAGTACTCTTAGTTACTTGCCCCTCTACTGATGTTGGACTATACTGACCCTTAGTCAGTCCATATATTTGATTGTTAAACAATAGTAAGTTTACATCTACATTCCTACGCAATAAATGTATATAGTGGTTACCACCAATGCTTAGTGCATCGCCATCACCAGTTATTACCCAAACACTCAAGTCCGGATTTGCAACCTTCAGTCCAGTTGCTATGGCTGAGGCTCTACCGTGAATGCTATGCAAACCATAGGTATTCATATAGTACGGGAATCTGCTGCTACAACCTATTCCACTTACAAATACTATTTTCTCTTTATGTAAATTCAATTGAGGCACAATGGTTTGTACCTGCTTCAAAATGCTGTAGTCACCACAGCCTGGACACCAACGGACGTCTTGGTCTGTAACTAAGTCTTTTGCTGTAAACACTTCTGCTGGCAGAGCGTGTTTATAATCTATATGTTGTGCGACTGTGTCAGTCATTATTTAATTATTGATTTGAGTTTTAAAACTATCTTTTAACTCTTGTATCGTGAATGGTTGTCCTTGAATTTTATTGAAACCAATTGCAGGTATTAAGTATTCACTTCTTAGTATAGACTTTAGCTGTCCTGTATTCAGTTCTGGGACTACTATATGTTTGAATTTAGATGCTAGTTCCGGAATTCCCTTTGGCATAGGGTTTAACCATCGTAGGTGTAAATGACTTACTGCCAAACCTTCAGCCTGAAGTTGTAGGCAAGCCGTTTTAACGCTGCCATAGGTACCGCCCCAAGAAATGACTAATAAATCGCCAGAATCTAAGCCCGAATCTAGTCTAACTGGAGGTAAGTTGTTGGCAATATTTTTAACCTTATTATTCCTGATATGAACCATTAGCTCGTGATTTTTAGCGTCATAACTAATGTTTCCTGTCACATCTTCTTTTTCTAGACCACCTATCCTGTTTTCTAACTCTTTTACACCAGGTATAGCCCATTTTCTAACTAAGTTTTCGTCTCGTTGATATGGATGAAACTTACCACCATCTATAACTTTTGCAAATGGTGCATTAATTTCTGCCAATTCTAATTCTGATGGGAATAACCAAGGTTCAGTACCGTTGGCAATGTAGCCGTCGCTAAGCATAATGACAGGAGTCATATATTCTATTGCAATCTTAGTAGCTTCAAAAGCAGTATTAAAACAATCTGAAGGGGAATTAGCTGCAATTATAGGAAGGGGGGCCTCTCCGTGTCTTCCGTGAAAAGATTGAAGCAAATCTGCTTGCTCGGTCTTTGTCGGCATACCCGTACTTGGACCTGCTCTTTGTACATTTATTACAACTAGTGGTTGCTCCAGCATAACTGCTAAACCAATAGACTCAGACTTAAGATCTAAACCTGGACCACTACTGGCCGTTGCCCCAATAAGACCAGCATAACTGGCGCCAATGGCAGAACAAACTGCCGCTATTTCGTCTTCAGCTTGAAATGTGATAACACCTGAACTTTTGAATTTAGCTAAGTCGTGAAGTATGTCTGACGCTGGCGTAATTGGGTAAGTGCCAAAGAACAATTGTAAGCCAGACTTAACACTAGCTGCTAACATTCCTAATGCTGTTGCTGCATTTCCTGTTATGCTTCTATATTTACCAGCTGGCATTTTAGCAGGCTTTATGGTGTATCGTTCAGCCATCAGCTCAGTAGTTTCACCATAAGCATATCCAGCATTTAGCACATCTATGTTAGCTTGAAAAATAACTGGATGTTTCCCAAACTTTCTTTGTAGAAACTCGTGAATTGACAGCATCGGACGATTATACATCCAACATATCAATCCGAGTATAAACATATTCTTACTACGATCAGTCTCTTTAGTGCCTAAACCATAAGTGCTTAATGCCACTCTGGTAAGTTTAGTAATGGGAATAATGTGGAGCTGATAATCTTTATTATTTCGTAAATCATCTAGGGGATTTACACCACTTGGGTAATTAGCTAGTTTTAGATTTTTTATATCGAACCCATCTTCATTGGCTAGTATAATTCCACCTTTTGACAATCCGTCGATATTTTTCTTTAATGCTGCAGCGTTCATTACTACCAATACATTACAACTGTCACCTGGCGTATGAATATCAACAGATCCAAAATGAATTTGGAAACCGGAGACTCCTGGTAAAGTACCAGCAGGTGCTCTAATTTCAGCTGGAAAATCTGGAAAAGTACCTAAATCGTTTCTCGCTAAGGCAGTTGCCATACTGAACTCTGAACCTATTAATTGAATGCCATCTCCACTATCACCAGCAAATCTGATGACTACTTGATCTAAGGCTTCTATATTTTTTAACATATTATTTTGGCAAATGATTAATAAGCCCTGTCACTATTGTTATCTATATAATTTATAAAACTTCTATTTGCTACTCTATTACCACCCCTAGTTGGGTAGTTTCCTGTGAAATACCAGTCACCAGTATGTTGTGGGCAGGCTATATGTAAACTCTCTATAGTTTGATATATAACGGTAACCTCTGCATTAACTTCTTTAGGCGTTAATAGTTCTGATATTTTTTTACTTATTTGAGTATCGGTAAATGGCTCATATATCATTTTAACGTGATTTATAGCATCTGGGTTTTTTCTGTCTTGTTTACAGAGGCTATACACATCGTCTATTATATGCTCTAGATGAGCCTCTTCTAACAATTCTATTGCGGCTTTAAAGGCAACAAAGTCTTTTAACCTGCTCATATCTATGCCATAGCAATCTGGATACCTTATTTGCGGCGCAGAACTAACTACAATTATCTTTTTAGGGTGTAGTCTGTCTAATATCCTTATGATGCTGTTTTTTAGCGTTGTACCCCGTACTATACTGTCGTCTATTATTACCAGGCTATCTGTGTATTTATTTAGCACACCATAAGTAGTATCATATACGTGGCTAACCAATTCATTTCTAGTATTATCTGGGGAAATGAAAGTTCTTAGTTTGGCATCTTTTACAGCTATTTTCTCAGTTCTTGCCTTCACTGCTAATAACTTAGAAAGCTCCTCTTGAGAAATTTCTCCCTCTAGTATTCTTTGCTTTTTACGTTCATTTAAATAGTCGTCTATTTGCTCCATCATACCATAAAATGCAACCTCTGCAGTATTAGGAATGTAGCTGAATACAGTATTGTCTAAGTCGTGATTAACCTCATCCAGTACTGCTGGCGC
>JAWXCF010000076.1:0-3374 GCA_034440515.1 Bacteroidota bacterium | reverse complement strand
TGTGCCTGCGTCGATGACCAGGTACACATTAGGGCAAGTGACATAGCTATCGCTATAGCCTTGCGACTGAATCGTAAATATTGTTTCATTTAATTGTATTGTAAATTCTTCTGTAACCGCAACATCTACCTTAATAGATGCCACTCGGAGCATTACTGCTCATACTGCTTCACAGCAGTGATGTTTTGTCCCTTTGGTGCTTATAAATCTAGTCTCAGTAGGTATCTAAGCTGTTCAAGTAAACTGATCAGTTTAACTTAAAGGCATAATCTACTTATTGTCGTCGCAAAGTTCAAGTAAATGTGGGGATTTAAGGTCTTTTTTAGTGTTAAGTTATTGTTACCAGATTCAAATGTTTAGCAATAGAGTCCAATTTAGTAAACATATTTACTTTATTTCAATTTTTGGGGCAAAATTTTTTTGGTTCTGTGACTGTGAACAAATACGGGTAGCAATTACTTAATCTAAATAATGGGAATTATACTTTAGCTACAATTACATTTGTTCCGTAAATATTTTTAAATCATTACTTAATTATCAATAACATAATATGGCGTTTACATTACCAGAATTGCCCTATGACAAGGCAGCACTAGAACCACACATCGATGCAATGACTATGGAAATTCACCACGGTCGCCATCACAAGGCTTATGTTGACAATCTAAACAAAGCACTAGAGGGTAAACCTGAAAATAATGAAGATATAGAAGCCCTAATGGGAAAAGTATCTACCCTAGGTGCACCAGTTAGAAATAATGGCGGCGGTCACTATAATCACTCACTATTCTGGAAACTACTATCGCCAAATGCTGGTGGTCAACCTGTAGGTGCCTTAGCAGAGGCTATTACTGCTGCTTTCGGTAGTTTTGACGAGTTTAAACTACAGTTTGCCAATGCAGGAACTACACGTTTTGGTAGCGGTTGGGCTTGGTTAATCGTACAAAATGGTGCTTTAAAGGTGTGCAGTACAGCCAATCAGGACAATCCACTAATGGATGTGGCTGAAGAAAAAGGCGCCCCGGTATTGGCCCTAGACGTATGGGAACACGCATACTATCTACATTATCAAAATAAGCGCCCTGACTACATAGCCGCATTCTGGAATGTGGTGAATTGGGAGGAAGCCAATAGAAACTACGAAGTAGCTACAGCATAATTTCTCTCATTTTATTTGATAAAAAAAGCCGATTCAAAAGAGTTGGCTTTTTTTTATTGTGTTAGAATTTACACACAAAATTTGTTGCTTGTAAGTAATTATTTTCTTGCTATGGCCACCAAATGATTGGTTTTCATAGATGTTGTTTTGACTTTTGGGTCTGCACTTTCTTTATGTGAAGTCATATTAGCTCTATATGTTTCCAAAAACTGCATAGGTTTAGTTAAGGGCATAGGCTTTAAACCTTTGCTACGAGCATTACTGCTCTTTATAGCATAAAATACTTCAACTTCACGAAAATGCTTTTGAAGTAATGACTTTAATTGCTCCAACTTATAGTGCCTAATATGATCCTCATTATGCGGAATAGGTTTATAGTCCCCATTAGGTGTCGTCATAATGAAAACGCCATCTTTCTTTAAAATTTTCGCAACGTTTTTCACAAAATTTTCATCATCAGGTGCATGTTCTAAAACCTCGATAGCTGATGCAATATCAAAACTATTTTCAGCAATTTTAGTAACAGTCATATCATCATAAATTAAATCTTTGATGTTTGATCTTTTAGATTTCAGATTTTCAATGATTGAATCATTTATTCCTAAATTTAAATTTTGCTGGGTATCAGTATTATTTGGTATGTCAGATAATGTAATGTTAACATCAAGACCAATAGTATAGGGCGATTTACGACCACCAATATCTAATAATTCTAAATTTTTCCTACCCTTGATTTCTTTTTTAATTAAATCATAAACCAAAGTATAAAGGTAAAGTGTACCTGGTTTAAAAAAATTGAAATAGGCCCATTCGTAAAGTTTCATAGGTAATGTAATTATATTTTGATTTACTCAACAGTGACAGATTTAGCTAAGTTTCTAGGTTGATCAACATTACAACCTCGCATTACAGCAATGTGGTAGGCTAATAATTGTAACGGCACTACACTGATAAGTGGGGCAAAATTTTCCTCAGTTGATGGTATCTCTATCTGATGGTCAGCCAAGCCTTCTAACGAAGTATCGCCTTCATTTACAATCGCTATGATTTTCCCTTTACGTGCTTTTACTTCTTGTATGTTGCTTACTACTTTCTCGTGATGTTGCTTATTAGTAGCAATAACCACCACTGGCATAGACTCGTCTATTAAGGCTATAGGTCCGTGCTTCATTTCTGCAGCTGGGTAACCCTCAGCGTGTATATAGCTTATCTCTTTTAATTTCAAGGCACCCTCTAGGGCAACTGGGAACTGTATGCCTCTACCTAGGTATAGGCAATTTGGAGCATCTTTATATACTTCTGCTATTTTCTTAATTTCCTCGTCTTTTTCTAGGGCTATTTGAATTTTAGCAGGTATGTTGGTCAACTCATTAATCATTTCTATAGCTCGTTCTTTAGATATAGTTTCCCTGAGCATAGCTATTTTTAATGCCAATAGGTTCAATATGGTTACTTGACCTGTAAATGCCTTAGTACTAGCTACCCCAATTTCTGGACCTACGTGAGTATATACACCACCGTCAGTAAGTCTAGCTATACTGCTGCCTACTACGTTGCATATCCCGATAATGGTTGCACCATTTTCTTTAGCTAATTGTAGTGCCGCCAAAGTATCAGCTGTTTCACCGCTTTGGCTTATTGCTAATACAATATCATCAGAAGATATAACTGGGTTTCTGTATCTAAACTCTGAAGCATACTCTACTTCTACTGGTATTCTGGTTAAGTCTTCTAATATGTATTCGGCAACTAGTCCGGCGTGCCAACTGGTGCCACAGGCTACTATTAGTATTCGCTGAGCAGTTTTAAACTTCTCGTCAAATTGGTGTAGCCCTCCCAGTCTAATGAAATGATCTTCAAGAACTATTCTACCACGCATACAGTCACGTAACGCGCTAGGCTGTTCGTGTATTTCTTTCAACATAAAATGCTCATATCCACCTTTTTCTAGTGCCTCAAGGTTAAACTCTAGCTCTTGAATTACAGGATTGGTTATTTCATTTTCTATCGTTTTTATTACCAAACTATTGTCTTTGATTATGGCTATCTCACCATCTCTCAAATAAATTACGTTACGAGTATATTCTACTATCGGTGTTGCATCAGAAGCTAAGAAATATTCGCCACGTTCCTCACCAAGACCAACCACAAGTGGTGAACCTTTTCTTGCAGCATACATTGCCTCAGAATTGTCAGTGCTTAATATAACTATGGC
>JAWXCF010000075.1:0-18274 GCA_034440515.1 Bacteroidota bacterium | reverse complement strand
GTCGAATTTTGAAAATACTGTAGAAAACCCTGCCCAATCTTGGAATGCAGTTGTAGTTGGTGCTTATACAGAAAAGATTCAAACAAATGATCCAGTTTACGAAGGTTACACTTATGTAGCTAGAGAAGGGGAACTTTCTCCTTTTAGTACTACTTCTGTCAATTGGGAAAAGAAATGGCCTAACAAGCCGGATATTGTATTTGAAGGAGGTAATCTTTTAAAAGGCCCTGACAATTCTGTAACACAGCACTATGATTTGGAATTGTTGTCCACGTCTAAATCTATACAAAAAAAACATTTTGATACGATAAATGCTACGAGTGCGGCAACTGCACAAGCATCTTGGTTTGCAGCTAAAATTGCTTATCAATACCCAGATGCGTGGCAGGAAACTATCAGAGGATTAATGGTTCATTCAGCTAAATGGAACGATGCAATGCTCCGGCAATTAAATGTAAAAGCTAATAATAGAGGTGATTATAATAAGCTACTGAAAGTGTTTGGATACGGCAATCCGGATCTAAATAAGGCTTTATATAGTGAAGAAAGTGCTTTAACATTTGTATCGCAAGAAAGCATTCAACCTTTTGGATATAATGATAAACGCCAGCCTGAAACCAATGAAATCCATTTATTTAATTTTCCTTGGCCAAGGGATTTATTATTGTCTATGTCGGGGATCCCTGTAAAATTAAAAATTACACTTTCTTATTTCATTCAGCCGGGTGCAGGTGAAATCGGATGGAAAGATAAGTACCGTTATCAATCTCACGGTTTACGTTTTGACATTAATAATGTCGGCGAAGATGAAGACAATTTTAGAAAACGAATTAATGTAGCTGCCAGAGAAAGGGACGAACAAGTAAATGTACCTACAGGAAGTAGTGACAGATGGGCGATTGGTGTAAAAAATAGAAGTAATGGCTCAATACATTCTGACTATTGGGAAAGCGCTGCGGGAGAATTAGCAACTTGTCATTTTATAGCTGTTTATCCTGTTATTGGTTGGTGGAGGGAAAGAAAACATTTGGGGCAGGTAGAAAATAGAACAAGGTATTCGCTGATTGTATCACTTGAAACTCCCGAGCAAAACATTGAGCTTTACACTACAGTTAAAAATATGATCAAAATACCTATCGAAATTTAAACTTCATAGATAAAACCAATGGCAAGTATTACTGAAAACGAAATATAAGAAATCGCATTATCTTATCTACAAAATTTAGGTTATACTTATATTGTCGTCAAATGAGATTTACTGATGTACGAGAAGTATTTGATATGGAGAAAGTAATAAAGCAATATATACTTGCTGCAGTGGAAGTAGAAAAATCTGGATTAAGAAGTAGAGCCAATAGAGAAAAGGGAACTAAGCATTCTGAGGAATTACAAACAATACTTGACCAAATACCCGAACTCAAGTCAGCATTTGCGGCACTAAGCCTTGGCTGCCAACGTGGGTATTCATTTTATTTCGCTGTACCCAAACAAAGTAAAAAGTGCGGGACGAATAGAAAAATCTATCGAACGAATCCTACAGGGGAAGGGATTGATGGATTATGGTAAGTAGTTACTTAAATTCAATCATTTCCTCAGCCTCATAGAATGACAACTTATTATTTAGATGCTCTATATGCAATTGCATATCTTGTATGCGTTGTAATAGATATGTAATGGTTTCAATCCCTTCTAGATTGATGTCCATATCCTGATTTAAGCGCATCAATTGTTCTAATTGCTTAAGCTGATCCACAGGTACAAATATTTGTTCTTCAATGTTAGAAATATCTATTAACCCGCATTCATTAAGCGAATATATGAATGATAATTCTATGTTATGATACATACATAACTCTGTAGCCGGTATCAAGTTCTGTGATTCCATAATTAATTTAGTTTAGACAATTCGGTGAATAATGTTTTTTGTTGTTCTGTAAGTTTAGTAGGTAATTTTATTGCATAGGTAACATTTAAGTCTCCAGCTTCACCTTCTTTTTTATATATGGGAAATCCTTTCCCCTTTAGTCTTACTCTAGTACCATTCTGAGTTTCAGGTTTGACTTTTAATTTTACTTTCCCATTCATTGTATCTATAGTAGTTTCACCACCCAGCATAGCAAGGTATAAATCTATGTTGGCTATTGTAAATAAATCATTTCCCAGTCGTTTAAAGTTAGGATTAGGGCTAATCATAAATTTAATGTATAAATCACCGGCTGGACCTCCGTTTGCACCTTCGTAACCGTGGTATTTTAATTTTATGACGTGCCCGTTTTCTATACCTGCTGGTATGGTAATGCGGATATTTTTACCATTTACAGTTAAAGTTTGCTGATGGGTTTCCATTGCATCTATTAGGCTTAGCGTGAATTCTGAATTATAATCTTTCCCTCTGTATTGGGTTTGACTTCGACGTTCTGAGCCGCTAAACATAGATTCAAAAAAACTGGAATAATCTGCCTCATCTTCACTTGTAAAATGTTGTGTGTATTGGTTAGATTGGCGTTGTTGCTCTTGTTGATCAATCTGGTCTGCGTGTTGCCAATTTTTACCATATTGATCGTATTTCTTTCTTTTATCGGGGTCACTTA
Organism: Bacteroidota bacterium; assembly: GCA_034440515.1. GTDB lineage: Bacteria > Bacteroidota > Bacteroidia > CAILMK01 > CAILMK01 > JAWXCF01. The sequence goes on along the minus strand of JAWXCF010000075.1, from coordinate 15,683 downwards.
ATACGTCGTTGGCTTCATTTATTGCCTGAAATTTTTTATTTGCTTCTCTATCATTTGGGTTAAGGTCAGGGTGTAGTTTTCTGGCCAGTCTGCGATATGATTTCTTAACATCGGCTTCACTAGCTTTTTTATCTATTTCTAGTATTTTATAGTAGTCAATAAAGTCCATAAAGTTTATTTTTTTAAAGCAAAATTATTTTACCGTCCTCCATTTCAATTATTCGGTGCATTCTGTCAGCAAAGCTTAGATCGTGAGTTACAATTAATAGCGTTTGGTTTAATTCATCTGATAATTTATTAAACAAATCAAAAACTATGTCACTATTTTTTTTATCAAGGTTACCTGTAGGTTCATCGCCCATAATGATGTCAGGATTGTTAATTAGTGCCCTAGCAATAGCTACTCTTTGTTTTTCGCCGCCAGATAATTGATTGGCTTTTTTCATAGCCAGTTTATCAATATCGAGTATTTTTAATTTTTCTATAGCACAGTTTTCAACTTCTTTTTCTGAGAATTTTCCCAGTTTTAATCCAGGTAGCATTACATTTTTTAATACTGTAAACTCATCTAATAAGTAATGAAATTGAAATACAAATCCAATTTTTTCATTGCGAACCTTTGCTAATTCAGATTCTCTTTTGTGTACCATTGAAACATTATCAATTAGTAATTCACCCTGATAGTCTGTGTCCATAGTAGATAGTATATACAATAGGGTAGATTTACCGCAGCCAGATTTCCCAGTGAGTGCTACAAACTCTCCCTTATTAATAGCAATGTTAATATCTGTCAACACTTTTACTTTAATAGGGTCATTAAATGATTTATTGATATTTTTTGCTTGTAAAATATTTTCGCTCATTTTTATTTACCTCTAATGATTACTACAGGGTCTACTTTGCTAGCCTTGCGCGCTGGAAACCACCCAGCAAAAAATGTTGTGATCAAAGAAAAAACAGCTCCAATTAAATAGAACATTAGCTTATAAGATATGGGGTAGGTCTTAATGGTTGGTAGCGAGGCTGTTTTAAAAGGTATTTGGTCAATTATTGCTGATAAGCCGAAGCCTAATAATAAACCCACCAACCCACCAATTAGACCGATACTAATTGCTATCAATAAGAAAATGGTTTGGACGTCTTTGCCAGAAAAACCCGTCGCTTTTAGGATGGCAATTGTGTCCATTTTTTCATAAATCATCATATTTAAGATATTGTATATGCCAAAGCCTGCAACTACCAGTAGCACTACGCCTACTGCATAAGAAATAAGGGTACGAATAAAACTTCCTGTTTCAAATTGTGCGTTAGCTGTTTGTATATCTATGGCATCTATCTCAAAAAGTTTGGTAAATTCTTTTGCTATTGCAGGGGCTTCAGGTATTTTTTTAAGTTTTAATTGTATATCCGTAATGTATGTATTAGGCACGCCCATTAATTTTTGCACTGTAGCGATTGAAGTGTAGCTTTGCGTTTTATCCAGCTCTTGAATTCCCGTTTGATACAGGCCTACCACTTTTAGCTGAAATATTTCTCCGTTTGTATTAGATACTTGAACCCTGTCCCCCACGTTAGCGGATAGTTGATTAGCAAGCCCTTTTCCTAAAATTATGCTGTTAGATATTTTCTCAATATCATCTGAAGCACCTTCAATTAGATAATCATTGAAATAGAATAATTTGGTTTCATTTTTTACATCAATTCCATTTACAACTGCTGCTACGTTTATAGCTATTTCGTTAAAAAACACTGGAGTCATAATCTTCGGAGCAATGCCCAGAACTCGGGTGTCTTTTTTCAAAGTCCGAATTATGGCACCACTGTTATAAATCTGTAGTCGAGCGTTGGTGGGCTTTACAGACTTAATAAAGTTATAATTATCTTTATATAAAGGTGATTTATTTACGGGTTGGTTCTTATTAGCCTGTATTTCATTATAAAGTCTAATGTGAGCTGTTCGGTTTAGTACTAATCCATCTAGCAAATCATTAAGGCCAGCCATAAAACTTAGCAATGCTATAAACATTGTAATGCTGAAAGTAACGCCTACTGCTGCAACCAATGTTTGTTTCCAACGTGCAAGTAATAAGGCTTTAGCAATGCTAATAGTTAGTTTACTATTCAAAATTCAGGTTTATAGATATATTCATTAATAGTGATGCCGCTAATTATTTCTACTTTCTGGTAATCTTTTAATCCAATAATTACTTTTCTTTTTTTGCCATTCTCTATCAAAACAGAGTCTCCATTTAATAAATAACTTCTAGGAATAATTACTGCGTTATCTTTTTGTTGAATGATAATATTTGCTTCGCAGGTCAAGTTTGGGTATAGTTTAGTTGGTTGTTTTACAAATAGAGCCTCAATTGTGAAAGATTTTAATTTTTCATTCATTATCGGGTTAATTTTAGACACGGTGGCATCAAATATTTGCCCTTTATAACTATCCATACTCAAAATAATATGTTGATTAAGTTTTAACCTGTTTATGTCATATTCATCTGCTTGCAATTCAATCATAAAGACTTTAGCATTTCCTATAATTGCAACAGGTGTAAGGGTGTTTACCATTTCTCCTTTTTCATTACTAATGCTATAGACCTTACCGTTTACATTGCTTTTTATGATATAATCATTTTTTATAGTTGCTGCGATTTCTAGATTACGTTGCGATTGAATACCTTGAAAATTGATTAGTTTTTTTAATTGAGTATATCGAAGTTTCGCTGCCTTGTAGGCAGATAAAGAACTCTTGTAATTTAGTTGACGAAGCTCTAATTCATTTTTTGTACCAATATTTTGATTCCATAATTTTTGTTGACGGTCTTGCATTAATTTATCTGCTGTCATTTTTTCCTCAGCTAAATTTATATTTATTTGTAATTCATTCAACTTTTCAGTATTTGCATTTACAGAATTATATTGTGCGGCTAATTCAGCATTTTCCCTATTTAATTGTGCATTTGTATTAACCAATTTTATTATTGTATCACCTTTTTCTACTTCGTCGCCTTCCTTTACTAATATTTCAGCTATCAAACCATTTACAGTAGAAAAAACATTGTATTGATTTGTGCTTTTTACTATTCCAGATGCATATACTGATTCTGTTATAGTCTCTTTCACTGGCAATACTTTTTCTTCTTTACTTCTACAAGATGGCAACATCATATACAGTAATAAAATTTTAATAAATAGCCTTGACATTTTATTATTGTTAAGATTTAATTGACTTCTTCATTAATATTTTCCTTTTCCTTTTCCAAAAATTCTATTTGTTTAATTTCTTTCTTAATATTTTGACGTAAAAATCCAAATAAACTCGTATATACATTGGCTATTGATACCAATGCAAAGCCAGCAATTATGTATCCCCGCCAATCATCCATCAATAATTTATAATTGGTTAAAAATAGAAATCCAACCGTTACATAATGGCTAAAGCAATACTCGCAGGTAAACAGGTAAAAAAATTTTCTAACTATCAGTGTCTTGCCATTTTCGCTACACGTTCTGCAATATTCCCTTGGTTCTTTAAATACTTCTTCGTGCGTTACTGTCCACGCAACGCAGGCAATGGGAATTGCTAATAAAAAAAGCCACGCTGTTTGAATAAGAACTGTCATACGTTTATTGACTGTAGTTTAGACACTTTCCCTAGTTCAACTGTTTAATAGGAATAAAAGAATTATATATCCAGAATCAAATATTACTCTAATGACCTCATATCAAGTACGAATCAATAACAATTATGATTGATAGATTCACGGTTATTTTTATAATATTACAAGATAGAACCCTAATTCGAATGATTGTAAACTATCCGTAATTGCAGACTATAAATTTAAATTATTGTAAATAATGATAATCAAACTTTTAGCACCAAAGGAAGTGTACACATTAATCACAACACTTCACCATCGATTTGAGGAAAATAGGCATCGTCACGAAGGTTTAGATTGGTCATTAGTATGAGACAAACTGTTGGTAAATACAGATAAAGTGTACTGGCCGTGGCACGAAATGGAAAGCATCCGACCGATGCCAAGGAAATCATCAAAGACCCGATGTAATTGGTTTAGATGCGGATACAGAGGAATATATCTTTTGCGATTGTAGTACAGAAAGCCCAACTGGGCGCAGAAATGTATGTTATGACCGACAGGGTTTAGAGTCCAGCAAGGAACATAGACCAAAGTCAACCGCCCTAGATATGGCACCAGCTATGGGAATAGAATTATTAACAGAATCACAATATCTTGACCTGCAAAAACTTGGATAGTTTGATTTAAAAACTTATAGTTGGATACAAACTCCGACACCAAATTAGAAAATTGAGTGACGCCTTGTTTTGTGACCTTCGCTATAACAAGTCTTAAGGAAATACATAGTGTAGCGAATTTGTTAGTATGAATGGCTGTGAATATAAAGGCTAATTTTAGGAATTTCTCGAGGCGGCAGGATTACTTCGCTTTGCTCAGTGGTCCTGTGGAGGCGATGTTGCCAATTAAATCACCATTTCCTCAGCAGTACTCTGCTCAGCCTTTGTGCTCATTTTCTATTTTGTAACTCGCACAAATACTTTGACTCGAATTAAAACAAAAAATGCCTATGACATTTGTCATAGACAATAATGATTTTATTGTCGGAGCGGCAGGATTCGAACCTACGACCCTCTGGTCCCAAACCAGATGCGCTACCAGACTGCGCTACGCCCCGTGACTAAATATTAGTCTATGTCTTACAAAAACTGCCTTTGCAGTTCATTTAGTTCGCTGCGGAGGAGGCGGGATTCGAACCCGCGGTACACGTTAAAGGCGTACGACAGTTTAGCAAACTGTTCCTATCGGCCACTCAGGCACCCCTCCAGTAAAAAACAGGACTGCAAAGATAAAATTATATTCTGTTTCTGCAAATAAATTTAAAGATAATATTTGACCAATTTATTCATCGACAGCAAAACATTTTTTTTAACTCCATAATTTATAATTTTGGAATAATTCTTACGATTTTATCACTACACCTATGTTTGTTATCCAACGTTTAAAATATCATAACATCGTACCGATGCTGATGTTAATCTTAATTACAGCTTGTAAACCTGGTGCAGATAAGATTAAGGATGGCAACAATACAGATTTTACAGTGACTGTAAGTATGCGGTCTGAGCCAAGCAGCCTACATATCACCAACAATACGGGTAATGGTCCACTAGTCATATTTGACTATACCCAGCGTACGTTAACCAGAATAGATATGCGCAACCTAAAGCAAATACCCCTAATGGTTACAGACTTAGGGATCATAGCAGCAGATAAAAAATCAATTAAATATACCCTAAAGTCTGGTATAAAGTGGGATGATGGCAATCCACTTACAGCAAATGATGTTGCCTTTACTATGAAGGTTACTATGGCTTGGGCAACTGCAAACCCAGTGCGAAAGGTGAACTATGAGAATGTAAGCGAGGTGGTGCTAGACAGCACAGATAAGAGTTCGTTCACAGTACAATTTAAATCAGCCTCATATTTGAACAAGCACATTTTTAATGAATTGGCTATTATGCAGCAAAGTGTTTGGGATAGCGAGAATATACTGGGCAAATATTCAATAACCCAATTAAGTAATGAGGGGGCCTATGCTGGCATTAAAGAGGCTACTCTGCCTGCTTGGTTCGCCAACTACAATAAAGGTGAGAATGGTACTAATTTAGCTAAACTGGGGGGATTAGGTCCATATATTGTTACCAGATGGGAAGCCGGGGCATTTGTAGAGCTAACTAAAAAGAAAACTTGGTGGGGCAGTGGCGATACTAGTTTCTACGCTAGGGCGAATCCAAACCGCATCATCATCAGGTATATAGTTGACGATGTCGCACTAATGACGGAAATTGCAAATAAGAAAATAGATGTAATTGGCGAAATTGGGACTGCAAATTTTAATAAGTTGAAAACTGCATCTGGTGCAGATTCGCAATATTATTTCTTAATGGGCGAACAGTTTAACTATAATACCCTAGCAATGCGCACTAAGGAGTGGAATAAGCAACCTGCCATATTTAGCGACATTAATTTAAGGGAAGCAATGATGTTGCTAACAGATGTAGATGCCATAAATAAGTCATTAGCTGAGGGTAGTGGTACCAGACTTAACAGTTTCGTATTACCGTTTCAGTCACCCTATTATAACAATGATCTTCCCCTATACAAATATGACCTTGAGGCTGCGAAAGCTTTGCTAGAAATAAGTGGATGGAAGTTGAATAAAGAGGGGATTAGGACTAAGAAAATAGCTGGGAAAGAAAAACTACTAGACGTAACATTCGTGTATTTAGGTAATGCAAGCACACAAAACCTTGCCATAATACTTAAGGAAGTGTATAAGGCTGCTGGTATAAATCTGATACTAAAAGATGGTGGCAAGGCAATGCCAATGTTGGTGGCAAATAGGGAATATGACTTAGCCTTATTTCAATTAAGTAATAGCGCTATATTGGAAGATCCAGCACAATTGTTTGATTTTGAAAATTACCTAAATGGAGGTTACAACCTAACAGGGTTTAACAATCCTAAGGCATATGAATTGATAAAGAAAATTCAAGTAACTGATGATGTGAATGAGCAAGCTAACTACACCAGAGAATTGCAAAAACTAGTATATGATAGCAAGGAATGGATATATCTATATGCTGTAAAGCGTAAAATCATCATTTCTAAGAAATTTACAAATGCCCATATTTACATAGATAGACCAGGTATATGGCTGGGTGAGTTGACTTTAAATAATTAGTCAACGTGATTGCAAAGCTGCTCAGAGTCATTGGCAAATCCATACTATGTACCCTATGCATTAGTGTGTTAGCATTTATTGTAATATACGGTATGAATGACGACCCGTTTGCTAATATGGTGGATGAGTTAGGGGGTAGCGGCTCATCAAATTATAACAACAGCAGCACGCAAATAAAAGAAAACTTGTATCGAATAGCTGGTTTAGATAAACCAGTATTTTATTTTACATTTTCAAGATTATCAGCAGCTAAGCCAAGAGATTTAGCAAAATTGCCTGCAAATGAACGTAAGGCAGTTGAAAATTGGACTTATCGACTGGGAAATTATCGTGATGCTTTAGCACTTAAGCAATTGATATTAAAGTCTGACATTCCCGATAGGCAAATATTATTTGAAGTGATAGAGCCAGAACTAGTAGCTCAAAATTTTAATTACAAATTATCTTACTTTAGATATCAGAACTTTATCCCAAATCTATATTGGAATGGACTTGACAACCAGTATCACAGCTGGTTAATAAATTTGAAACAGGGAAAATTAGGAACCAGCTTCGCTAGCGGTTTGCCTGTATCTACTGTGCTACAAGGCAATGTTTGGCTAACACTTATAATGGGTATTGGGGGCACAATATTGTCGGTATTGATTGCAATACCTATTGCCATATTTTTTTTCCTACACGGGAATTCAATAGTTGCTAAAATAATTGATACTTTATTGCAAATACTTGTGGTTATACCCTCATTTACAATGGTTATATTATTAATTATGTTATTTGCAGTTCCAGGATACTTGCCTTCATCTGGACTTCTAGATCCGCTTGCAGATTCAATTAATTATTCTATGTTTGATAGGGTAGTAGCTACGTTACCCTTCCTGATATTACCCAGTATTGCCTATACATATGATTCGATTGCCGTATTGTCTAGGTTTATAAACACTTTGCTCCATTCACAAAGAGAGCAAAAATATTATGTGGTAGGTCTGTCTAAGGGGCTTAGCATTAAAGAATTAACCTATACACATTTGTTGTCTAATGCCCTCCTTCCTCTTTTTGCGGTGTTGGCTAGAAATTTCCCTTTAGCATTTTCCGGTTCAATTGTCATAGAAACGATGTTTAATTTACCGGGGATGGGTCGCCTACTATTAACCAGTATTTCATTTAATGATTACCCTGTTATTATGGCCTGTGTGTTGATTACAGCTTTTTTTTCTTGCTTTAGCTATTGGTTGGCCAACGATATTTCTGAATATGCTGATCCAAGGTTAAGATCTCAAAAGGCGTAATACAGTATGAGTAAACGCAATAAGCTTCCGCTCATTCTTAGTATAACCACATTAGGGTTTTTTGTCTTAATGGGATTATTTTCAGGATTATTGACAGGTCGTGGTCATTTAATTCCCTATACTCCTACAGAAATTCATCTAAATGATGCCGTTCGTCTTAAACCCTTTATTTCAGATCATTATTTGGGTACTACCATTTTAGGTAGAGACATAGCTGCAGGTATAGTTACTGGGGCAAATTATAGTCTGACCATTGGCTTTTTTTCGGCTCTAATTACCTTAATAATTGGTATTGTGTTGGGCATAATGAGTTCATTATCTTGGCGTGTAAATTATATTAACAGGAGATTATTCTGGCCTGCAGTTGTATTAAGTATTCCATACGCTGTGGTATCTACCGGATTAAATACAGGTGTTTATGCTGATAATTTATTAGATTTTACTCTCGCTATTTTATCTGCTACTTGCATATTTGGGATATTAATATTTTTATTTCTAATGTTAGGTTCTGTTATTGGTGGCAAGAAAACCATACCTTTTAAGTTTAACACTTCTATTAGTTTGTTAATCATATTATTAGACTCTGCACCAAAGTTGCTGTTGTTGGTCATATTTATTGGTTTATTGGCCTCTGGAAATATCATTACTCTAATTATCACCATTTCATTACTCAGTTGGATAGGTGTTACTAGAATGATTAGGGTAGAAATAGAAAGGCAATTGAAATTTAGCTATGCAGATGCAGCTGTAAGTTATGGTATATCTGTACCAAGATTAATAGTCAAGCATATACTTCCACATTTATACCCTACTCTAATCATCAACTTCATTTATACATTTATAGGAGCCATCGTTTCAGAGTCAACATTGAGTTTTCTATTTGCCGGACAAATGGGTGATAATGTGACTTGGGGCTCAATTATCGGCCTAAGTAAGGACTATCCAGATGATTGGTGGTTGTTGGTAGTGCCTAGCACTTGTTTGGTTTTGTTAATTCTTAGTTTATTTACAGTAGCCAAGCATTTTTCTGATAAAGCCCAAATTCAAAACCAGTATATAAAATAAAATTTGCTATAATTTGCAGCTAGTTACATTATGATGATTAGAAAATACAAATATTTTGCCATTTATATGCTTGTATTGTTGGCAACGTCTTGCAAGCCAAAGCAAAATGAGGCTATAGTCATTACAGATGCTAAACAACAAATTCCAGAACTGAACAAAAAAATAGAGGAAGACGAAAACAATCCGAATCTATTTTATTCTAGGGCTATAGCTTGGGACTCTCTACACCAAATAGAGCCTGCACTTAGGGATATTCAGAGTGCAACTAAACTTGACTCGTCTAATGCAGAGTATTACTACTATATGGGAATGTTATACCTAAAGCGCCCAAATGAAAGTAATGCACTGCAAGCATTTGAAATAGCTACGCAAAGGAACCCTAAGTTTACCCCTGCACACTTAGAACTAGGCAGGTTGTACTTAGTTAGTAAACAATATGATATAGCCCTGCAACACCTGAATGCAGTAACGAATCTGAAGCCAACAACTGCACAAGCTTACTTTTATAAAGGAATGGTTTATAAGGAACAAAAGGCAGTAAAAACTGCCGAGAGTAATTTCCTTCAAGCGCTAGAGTATAAGACTGATTATGCTGAGGCAATGGAACAATTAGGTCTACTAAATTCCGATAAACACAATCCTAAGGCAATTCAATATTTTGAGTCTGCATTGAGGGTTCTACCCAATAGTCAAACTACCCTGTATGCTTTAGGCTATTATTATCAAATGAATGACAGTACTATTAAGGCTATTGCGACCTATAATAAACTTTTAGCAGTAAACCCAACGCATAGAGACGCAAACCATAATCTAGGTTATATAGCAATGCAAAATAACGATTGTAAACGAGCCATTCAATACTTTACCAAAGCCATAGAAGCTGACCCTGAGTGGATAAATGACTATGTAAATAGAAGTAATTGCTATAAAAAGACAGGTGATATAGCTAATTTTAGAGCTGACGAATTGAGAATAATTGAAATCGAAAACGCACAGAAACGAAAATTATGATAAAAAAACTAGGACTACTTATTTCTGTAATTATAAGCCTGGCATCTTGTAACAGCAAGGCACCTAATAATGATGCACCAGATAATAAAAAGGATACTTCAGAAATGTATGGCGTACCTGCAAACCCACAGGGAACAGACACTACAGCCCGACCTGCACAATTAAAGTATCCTGATGAAAAGCACTTTAAAAATGTAAAGCAACTAACATTTGGTGGGAATAATGCAGAGGCATATTGGAGTTTCGATAACAGTATGTTTTGTTTTCAAAGCGACTATACAGCCTGGGGAGTAGGTTGCGATCAAATATTTTTACACAAAATAGCAGATGGCGAAGCAATGAAAATGAAACGCCCAAAACTGATAAGTACAGGTCAAGGCAGAACTACTTGTAGCTATTTTATGCCAGGCAATAAATCTATATTATTTGCCTCAACGCACGAGTTTGATAAGAATTGTCCTGCTGTGCCAGAACGTAGAAAGGACAAAAAGTACCTATGGTCTATTTACCCAAGTTTTGATATATATGTTAGTGACCTGACCGGTAAAATAATAAAGAGGCTAACTAATGAAAAAGGATATGATGCTGAGGCAACAGTATCGCCCAAAGGTGATAAGATTGTATTTACCAGCACCAGAAGTGGGGACCTTGAACTATGGACTATGAACACAGACGGTACAGCCTTAAAGCAGATAACCAGTCAACTGGGTTATGACGGTGGCGCATTCTTTAGCCAAGACGGTTCAAAACTTATATTTAGAGCCAGTCGACCTAAGACTAAGGTAGATGTAAAAGAATATACTGATTTCTACAAGCAAGGTTTGGTATCACCTACGGCTATGGAAATATTTATGTGTAATGCAGACGGCAGCAACCTAAAGCAAATTACCAAATTAGGCAATGCAAATTGGGCACCCTATCTAACGCCAGATGGCAAGAAAGTGATATTCAGTTCAAATCACGTATCTGGCGGATACGGCTTTAATCTTTATATGATTGGTGTAGATGGTACTGGACTGGAAAGGGTAAGTTATGACGACACTTTTGATGCATTTCCTATGTTTAGTTTTGATGGTAAATACATCTTATTCAGCAGTAATAGAAACAATGGCGGCAGCAGAGACACCAACTTGTTTTTAGCAGAATGGCAGTAAGCTTATTTTACAGCAACAGAATGTCCTAGTGATTCTAGATAGTTTTTTAGCCTGTCCATTATGTCTCCTTGGATTATTATTTCATTAGCTTTTACAGTCCCACCTGCTCCACATTTTACTTTTAATTGTGTGCATAGTAGTTCAATATCTTCTGTTGACCAAGTAAAGCCAGATATAATACTTGCCGTTTTGCCAGACCTACCCTTGTTACTTTTTGTCAATATCAATTTCTCCACTTTCTTGGATTGAGTTCCCTCTGGTTCTGGTTCAGGTTGGTAATTTTCGTCATTAAAAACTAAAGAACCTAAGGAACTAAGATCATTTGATTTTTTGGTACTCATTTTGACTAGATATTATATATGTAAATTAGAATTTTCATTTGTAAATCTAACATTACGCATATTTACAGGGTTTATATTTTTAGAATAATTAAAACGAAGCTATGGCACGTAAAAGAAAAAACAACAAAGTGGCAAAAGTTCACGAAGAAATGCAAGGCTTAGATTTAAAAATCAATGAATTTGGAGAAATGGTAAGCAACATAGATATGGATAAGTTAAATGAGTTCTTAACCAGAACTGTTCCAGACAAAAAACTAATGCATCGGACTGATGATCAGTATCAGCAAGACTTTAAGGCAGAGGAAGGTGCGAATATGACTGCACCAGATGCTGATTTTGTTGAAGCACTAGGTCCAATTGAGGACGAAGATGTAATAGAAGCTGAGGAGAATTTTGAGAAATTCCTAGCAGGGGAGCAAGATAATAAAGTTGGAGACTTAACCGATTCCGACCAACGTGATGCTGGGACACCTAAGGGAACAGTTACATCAAAGAAAAAGCGAGATAAATAAGACTTTAATAGGTGTAGATGTGTAAGATTTATACGCTAACCTATATCTTTGGAAGCATACAATTATTTAAGATTATATGTCGCTAACAGATAGACCCATTAGAGTATTGGTTGCCAAAGTGGGGCTTGATGGTCACGATAGAGGGGCTAAAGTAATAGCTTCTGCATTGAAAGATGCAGGAATTGAAGTCATATACACTGGTCTAAGGCAATCCGCAGATCAAGTTGTAATGGCTGCACTACAAGAAGATGTTGATGCCATCGGCGTAAGCATATTAAGTGGGGCGCATATGACCGTATTCCCTAAAATAATAGCCCTGATGAAACTGCACGATATGAACGATGTGTTGCTGACTGGTGGCGGGATAATACCCGAAGACGATATGCAAGCACTCAAACAACAAGGGGTAGGGGAATTATTTCCACCGGGTACACCAACTACTACCATAGCACAATATATAAAAGATTGGGTTAAGGAACACAGAGATTTTTAAAAGAGTAAACATTCATATTTACAATCTATTTGAATCATAATGTTTAGGTTAATATACAATTCTTTCGCAATAATACTAATGTTAAGCCTAAATGCGGCAGCTCAATCTGGCGTTGCAGCAGGTGATAGAATTATCGGCTATTGGACTAATGGATCTGAAACAGCTAAAATTCACATTTACAAATCTAAAAATACATATTCTGGTAAGATAGTAGAACTGAAAAACCCAAGAGATAAGGCCGGAAATATACAAGTTGACAAATACAACCCTGAAGAGAAGTTTAGGACTAGAACCATAATGGGTATGGTGCTAATGAAGGGATTTGAATATGATGGTAAAGATGTATGGGACGAGGGTGAAATATATGACCCCAATTCTGGAAAAACCTATAGATGCATCTTAACAATGGCCCATATTAATAAACTATTTGTTAAAGGATATGTTGGCTACAGTTGGATGGGAATGAGCAGGACAGATACTTGGGTTAGAGATAAGTGAGCCATCCATTGCAAGAAAGAATTGTAAATGATGTTTTTACCTTTGGTAAATACAAGGGTAAAAATTGGTTATGGGTTTTTGTTATTGATCCAAGCTACATTGTATTTCTAATTCAAAAATTAGACGATTTTTTCATAGATATGATTGAAAATTATGTCAATTTGACTAATAAATTGTATTTTACGGCTGATGTAATCAAGAAAAATAATTTAAATAGACAATATTTAATTAATCTAAGTACAGCTGACGAATAATATTATTAAAAACTCACATCACAATGAATAATTCAACAGAAAGTACAGCAATAGATTTCCAAAATTTTTGGGCGCAGCAGGCTTTGAATTTACATTGGCGTACAGCTTGGGACACAGTACAAATTTCTAATTCTGATGCGCATAGTTATTATTGGTTTCAAGGAGGATACACTAATATGTGTTACAATTGCTTAGATAGGCATATACCCAGTCACGGCGATAAGATTGCGATTATTACAGAGCCAAATGAGTTATCTACGCCGTCTAAGTCACTTAGCTATTCACAGCTTCATACCGAAGTATGTAAACTGGCAAATGCTCTGATAGGGTTAGGAGTATCAATAGGGGACAGAGTAGGCATCTATATGCCTATGATTCCCGAGACCATAATTGCAATGTTGGCTTGTGCTAGAATTGGGGCAATACATACGGTAATATTTGCTGGGTTTTCTGCCCATAGTTTAAGGGATAGATTAATAGATTGTGGCTGTAGAATTATTATAGCTGCAAATGCAATGTACCGTGGCAATAAGAAAATAATACTAAAAGATATAGTTGATGAGGCTTTACTGCATTGTGAAGACGTGTGGCATAGCATTATATTTAAAAACACTGACGATGAGGTGAATATGCTCACTGGCAGAGACTTAGATTGGTCTAATCTGATTGATTCTCAATCAACAGTGTGTGATGTAGTTTGGGTAGAGTCAGAACATCCCTTATTTATTCTTTACACCAGTGGCAGTACGGGTAAACCTAAGGGTTTAGTACACACTACTGGGGGCTATATGGTACAAACAACCTGGACTATGCAACACGTATTTGAAATGAAGCACGAAGATGTATTTTGGTGTACTGCAGATGTTGGTTGGATAACTGGTCACAGTTATGTAGCATACGGCCCGATGCTAAATGCCAATACCCAAGTTATGTATGAGGGTATTCCAACGTACCCAAGTTCTGAACGGATGTGGCAGATAGTTGAAAAACATCACATCAATATTCTATATACTTCGCCAACTTTAATCAGAAGTTTGATGGTTTGTGGCATTGAACTACCTAATAATTATAAAATGCAGAGCCTAAAAGTACTGGGTAGTGTAGGCGAACCCATTAATGAAGAGGCCTGGCACTGGTACCATACCAATGTGGGTAAGGATAATTGCCCAATATTAGATACTTGGTGGCAGACCGAAACGGGTAATATGTTGATGAGCCCTAGTGTAAATGAATTAAATCCCAAACCAGGTTATACTATGAATCCTTTACTTGGCGTGGTGCCGGTAATAATGGATGTGAACGGGGTAGAACTAACTGGTAACAATATTGAGGGTAATTTATGTTTACAACTAGGTTGGCCCTCTATGGCGCGTACCATTTGGAATGATCACCCCCGATACATTACTACCTATTTTAGCACTTATGTTGGATATTACTTTACTGGCGATGGCTGTAAAAGAGATGCTGATGGTCATTATAGAATAACTGGTAGGGTAGATGATGTGATAAATGTGAGTGGTCACAGGATCGGTACTGGTGAGCTGGAATCGGCTATTAATGAGCATTCTTTTGTAATAGAAAGTGCCGTGGTTGGCTATCCACACGATATAAAGGGGCAGGGCATATACGCATTTGTATCAGGTTCAGAATCTCATATCGACAATGAATTGGTAGCCAAGGAAATAAAGGCTTGGGTGGCTGCTAAGATTGGTCCATTTGCCAGACCAGACAAAGTACAAGTAGTTAAGACACTTCCTAAGACCCGAAGTGGTAAAATAATGCGCCGCATACTACGTAAAATAGCTGAAGGACAGTTTGATAGTTTGGGTGATACCAGTACACTAATAGACCCATCTGTAGTAGATGCTATTATTTTGGGGAGGGTTTAGGTAAGGAAATCTTTAATTTAGATAGCTTGATTTTCAATAAAGCTATTGCATTTTGATATTCAATAATTTTAAATGCATTTGTATAAGAAAAAGTGTGCATAAATGCGTTGTGTGTTATTAAGATAGCTTCTTAAAATTCTTGATTTTCTTCTAGATCTATAATTTTTAACCTTACTTAATTGCATTCAATTCTAGAAATATGCCTTTCTTGACTTTTTTGAAATGAATGATCTGAAAATGTATTAATAGCTTTATCAACTAAATCTAGATTATCTCTTAACATATTAGCTTCCAACCAACCATTAATTATTTCTTTAGTCCAATCAATTAGTTGCCTATAAGCACAGTATTACCACTTGGTGTTTGTAGAATTAAATCCAAACCTATTAAT
>JAWXCF010000074.1:0-71742 GCA_034440515.1 Bacteroidota bacterium | reverse complement strand
TGCTAATAGGTGTAAAAGATAATGGTGTAATAATAGGAGTAGAGAGCGAAGAAGAAAAGTATATGATAGAATATGCAGCCGAATCGTTTTGTAAACCAATCATATCATTTGAAATGGTAGAGTGGGAGTTTGAGGGTAAAACTGTGCTACAGGTTATAATAGATAAAAGTAACATACAACCTCACTATAGTAAAGATGAAAACGGTAAGTGGCTGGTTTACATCAGGCAGTACGATGAAAATATACTAGCTGATAAAGTATATGTAGAAGTACTGAAAAGGCAAAATAAAGATAACAAAAGCCAAATAAAATATTCATTCGCTGAAAGTCAATTGATAGAATATTTATCAAATAATCAGAAAATTACATTTAAAGAATTTTGTAAAATTGGTAAAGTACCACCATATGTAGCTGAACGCATTTTAGTTAATATGATAGGAATGGGTATTATAAATATTATTCATTCTGTAAATGGGGCACACTTTACCTTAGGGACTATTTTGTAATAAGATATAAGTTCATTCATTAACTATCTATTCATAAGCTGTTACTTTATTAGATTTGCATTAACTATTAAACTTACTAAAATAGAATCGAATTAAGTATGAAAAAATTGGTATTGGCCCTAATGGTCTGCCTGCAGGTATTTGGAACGTTTGCTAAAGAAAAGCCTAAAAACAAAAATAACGCAACTCCTAAAGATACAAGAGTTTTGTTTTCTGTTGGCAATACTCCAGTAACTGTAGAAGAATTTAAATACATTTATAATAAGAATAACGCCAGAGATTCTTCACCTAGTACATTATATTCTAGACAAAAGGTTAACGAATATTTAGACCTTTTCATAAATTTTAAGTTAAGAATTGAAGATGCTAAGGCATTGGGCCTAGATACAGCAACTGCATTTACTAAGGAGTATTACAAATACAGGCAACAAATAGCACAACCATATCTGACTGATAGAACAGTAAATGATATGCTAATAGAAGAGGCTTACACTAGAATGGGAACTGAGGTCAGAGCAAGTCATATACTAGTATTAGTAGATGCTAATGCAAAGCCAAAAGACACCCTAGAAGCATATAATAAAGCTGTAAAACTAAGGGACAGCCTAGTAAAATACGGTAAATCTTTCCCAGAAATGGCGAGAAAATACAGCGAAGACCCAAGTGCTGTAAACAATAGCGGAGATTTAGGATACTTTACTGCTATGATGCTAATTTATCCATTTGAGAACGCAGCTTATAATCTGAAAGATAAAGGTGATATAAGTATGCCTATCAGAACTAGATTTGGCTATCATATTATCAGTCTGACTGATAAACGCCCAAATAGAGGTGATATAAAAGTAAGGCATATTATGATTGGGACTTCACCTAATGATCCTTTAGAAAAACAGAAAGTTGCAAAAGCTAAGGTTGATTCTCTGCACGCATTGCTACAGCGTGGTATTGGTTTTCAAGAATTAGCTTCCCAATACTCTGACCACTATGCCAGTAGGGCAAATGGTGGTGAAATGTCTCCATTTAATGATTTTAGCGAGTTTCCACAAGAGTTCAAAGATGCTGCATTCTCATTGCAAAAGGACGGGGATTTTACTTTGCCTTTTAAAACGGACTACGGATGGCATATAATGCAAAGAGTTGAATTAATCAAACTGAAATCTAAAAAAGAATTAGAGTCGTCTATTCGTGACCAAATAGAAAGAGACAGTCGTTCAGAAAAAAGTAAAGATGTTGCTATAAATAAGTTTAAAAAGGATTTGAAATTTAAAGGTAATAAGAATCCATACAAATTGTTATCAAAATACATTAACGACTCTGCATTAATTAAAGCTACTGTAAATGCTACAATGCTGAAAGCTGATGCAGCTACTAAAAAGGTATTTAAAGTTCAAGATAATACTTACACCGTTGCAGAATGGGTAAGTTGGATAGCAACTAATCAAGAAGAAAATAGGTACCCAAATGCAAAAACAGCTGCAGCAGACTATTACAAAAGATTTAGTGATGAGATTATACTAAATACTTATGATGTACAATTGGAAAGCAGATTCCCCGACTTTGCCAATATAAGTAAGGAGTATAAAGAAGGTCTATTATTATACGATGTAAAAGAGAAAAAAATATGGAATGCTACCATAAATGACACTGCTGGTCAACGTGTTTGGTATAATACCCATACTGGTAACTTTATGTGGAAACAACGTGCCGACGCAGCAATAATAGATGTTAAAGACAAAGAATTGGCAAAGCAATTGAAGGCTGAATTATATCTAATTGGCGTTCAACCAAAAAATAAAAAGCTTAAACCTCTTACAATGGATAGTTTAGCTGCAAAATATATTAATAAAGACCCATTAAGTGTAAACTACGTAACGGGAATGTTTGAAAGAGGCGAACAACTAGTTTTAGAGAAAATTGCACCTTGGTCTATTGGTGTATTTGATGTTGGTATGTTTAATGACCGCTACTATTTGGTGAAAATTAATGCCATTGAAGCACCTAAGGCTAAAGATTTCGATGATGTAAGAGGAATTGTTATATCTCAAATGCAAGAAAGTGAAGAAGATAAATGGTTAAAGGAATTGAAAGTAAAATACCCTGTTAAAATTAATCAAGAGGTATTAAACACTATAGTAACTAATTAATACCTGCTATAATTGACTATTTAAGCCATCTATTCGTTAATAGGTAGGTAACCCATAATTAATGTTGAATATCAAAAATTTAGTTTTCATAGTATTAGTTTTTGTTGGATTATGTTTGGGCTTTTCAGGTCTGGCTCAACCTGTAGTCGCAGATAGGACCATAGCAGTAGTTGGAAGTGAATATATATTAGAGTCAGAAATTGAAATTCAATATAATCAATTAAGAGAAAAAGCTTCTGCTCAATTCACTGATAAACAACTGCATTGTTTGCTATTAGATCAATTGCTTCAGCGTAAAATGTTGCTATACAGGGCAAAGGCTGTAGATAGTATTAAAGTAACAGAGGCGCAAATTCAATTAGACTTAGACAGAAAAATGGCATTTTTTATCCAACAGTTCGGTAGCGAGTCAGAACTAGAGCGTTTTTATGGAAAATCCATTAGAGCGATTAAAGATGAGCTGTATGAGAGTGTAAAAGACCAAATGCTAATAGAGCAGATGCAGTCTAAAATATCAGGTACTATAGTTGTTGCCCCATCTGATGTTAGGAGTTATTATAAAAGTTTGTCGAGTGATAGTTTGCCCTATTACAATACTGAGTTAGAAATAGCACAAATTGTAATATTCCCAAAATTGGGAATAGAGCAGAAGCGTGAAGCTAGGCGCAAACTCGAGATAATAAGAGAGGACATTAAAAACGGGTCAAAGTTTGAAATAGAGGCAATTGCTTATAGTATGGATTTGGGCACAGCTAAAAAGGGTGGGTATATGGAAATGCAAAAGGCAGAAAACTTCGTACCTGAATTTGCAGCTGCTGCTTTGTCACTATATAAAGGTAGTGATACCATAGTTGAAACTAGATTTGGATTTCATCTTTTGCTACTCATTTCAAGAAAAGGAGATATGGTAGAAACCAGACATATATTGATCAAGCCAGAAATATCCGAATCTTCCAAAACGATTGCTTTTAATAAACTAGATAGTGTTAAGCATTTGATTGATATTGACTCCATCAGTTTTGAACAGGCTGCCTATAAATTTAGCGAAGACCAAGAAACTAAAAATAGAGGCGGTTTTCTAATAGATCAAAAGACAAATAGCAGTAGAATTCCAGTTGATGAATTGAATGTTGATGACTTTTTTGTTGTAGATAAACTTAGCCCAGGAGATATATCCGCTCCTAATAATTTCGTATCTGTTGAGCAAAATGAAGGTTATAGGATTGTTTATTTAAAAAGCAAAATAGCCCCTCATAAGGCAAATTTAGATGAAGACTACCCTAAACTAAAACTCTTAGCTGAAGAACGTAAAAAGGTAGAGCTTATGGACAATTGGTTTACCAAATATTTAAAAGAAACCTATTTATCTATAGATGCCAGTTATAACGACTGTAGTAATCTAAACAAATGGAATAAAGCAAAAACTACACAGACAGGCCTTAAAAATTAATCCTATTCACTAATAATTAACTACTTACAACAATCACAAATGTTTGACAACCACGTAACTGCAATTGATGCTTTATCTACGAAATACAACCAAATAACTCAAGAAATAAAGAAGGTTATAATTGGTCAAGATGAAATTGTCAAAGATTTGTTAATTAGTGTATTCAGTAGAGGGCATTGCCTTTTAGTTGGTGTTCCAGGCCTAGCTAAGACTCTATTAGTGTCAACCCTTTCAGATGTTTTAGACCTAAATTTCAGTAGAATTCAGTTCACGCCAGACTTAATGCCGAGCGACATAACTGGATCTGAAATATTAGATGAAAGGAAAGAATTTAGATTTATTAAAGGTCCCGTATTTGCCAATATCGTATTAGCAGATGAGATAAATAGAACACCCCCAAAAACTCAAGCAGCACTGCTGGAGGCTATGCAAGAAAAAAATGTAACTATAGCTGGTAAAAATCATAAACTAGAGCCACCATTTTTTGTGTTGGCGACGCAAAACCCTATTGAGCAAGAAGGTACATATCCACTTCCAGAAGCTCAACTAGACAGGTTTATGTTTATGGTAGTTTTAGATTATCCTACATTAAAAGATGAATTGGAAATAGTAAGAGCAACAACTTCTGACACTCAACAAACTGTAAATAAAATAATAGGCGCAAAAGAGATATTATTTTTTCAAGATTTAGTAAGAAAAGTACCTGTTACAGATAATGTATTAGAATACGCAGTTACACTAGTAAATAAGACACGTAAAAATGGGACAAATGCTCCACAAATAGTGAAAGATTATATAGAGTGGGGCGCAGGACCAAGAGCATCTCAAAATCTAATAATAGGTGCCAAATGCAACGCTGCATTGCAAGGTAAGTACAGCCCAGACATAGAAGACGTTCAGGCTGTAGCTATAAACGTACTTAGGCACAGATTAGTGAAAAATTACAAAGCGGAAGCTGAAGGAATATCAATAGATAGCATCGTAAAAAAACTTTTTTAAAGTTGAGATAACTACTAATAGGTTTCTGAATAGTCCAATATTGTGTCATATTGCATAGGTATGACCAACTTTCCAGAAGAATTTATCACACCATATTTTCCATTTTTACTTACTACCGCTCTATTAAAGTTGAAGTCATTGGCGCTATCATACTCTGGTTTTATTATCCATTTTCCTTTGGTGTCTATATAGCCAAATTGCAACTTATTATCTTTTAAAGCTCCAACTGCTGCGAATCCATCATTAAACCTAGGCATTGAAACAGAGTCTTTGGCGTAATATTTATAAGTTATCACTAATTTTCCGCTTGTATTTATAAATCCAACTTTTCCTTTTTTAATTACAGGGCAAAGTCCTTCGTTAAAGAAGTAGCCACATTTATCGGCAATTTTTTTATTTATGCTCAGTTTTATTATTCCGTTAGTATCTACAAAATTCACGTTACCGCTAGAATTAGTGTAGGCGAGTTTCTCTGAAAAACTGTATGCTTCAGTGTATCGAGGAGTAACACTATAGATACCATATCTATTTATAATACCCCAAAGCCCCCCTACACTAACTACAGAGTGACCATAGGCAAATGAAAAAGCATCATCATAGTTTGGGGGTATCACTGTTATTTGATTGCTATCTATAAATCCTACAGCTGATTTCCTATTTAGTCCTGTTGTATAAATAATGGCTAGACCCTCATTAAAAGGTAAACCTTCATCTAGGCCTTCATATACTATAACCATTCTACCAGATCTATTTAAAAACCCTTTTACTATTCGTGAATCATCATCTATAGTAAACAAGGCTCTATTTTCTTTAAAAGATTCTGCGTTAATGAATAACGGTCTTATTAAAGTCTTGTTTTCCGGAGTAATATAAGCCCAATAACTACCGATTCTAACTGCTGCCAATTTTTCAGAGAATGGTCTAACTTGATCATACATAAAAGGTATTGCTTCATTGCCAATACTATCTAAGTAGCCCCATTTGCCGTTTTTTTTTGCTGCGGCCATCATCTCATAGTTGTTTTGACCTAATAGTGATTGGGCGTAAACTATGAATATAAAGAGAAATGAATACCTGTAAACCAAAATTAAAAACATACTAAAATATTTAGTAGAAACGACACTGAATAAATTTAAGATGCCTACTACTTCCTTAGGCTTTTCACATATTGTACCAAATCATCAAGTTGATTAGCATTTATCTGGTCTTTAAATGCTGGCATAGGTATTTTACCGTTCATAATGACTGTTTTTATATATTCATCGCTCTTACGACTAGTTTGCAAATTTACAGCTCCAGCCATTTGAGCATTTCCATTTTCACCGTGACAAGATTTACAGTTTAATTGCACATATATCTGTTGGCCAGCCTCTACTGGACTTAGTTTGTTTGAACTAGGTACTACAGCTGAAACTTTAGATTTAGACAGCGTCAATGATTTTGTCCAACTTATACCAAATATATAGAAGCCTATTAATAGTGCAATCATTGTTAAAGCTTTATTAGATTTTCTAAGACCAATAATGCCAAGTACTGTAAACACAACAACCAAAACCAGTTTTGCAATAAAGTAGGAATCTTCTAGGACAGATTGTTTTTTAACAATTAGTATAATGCCAATTACAATAAAAAGAGTTGGCAAAATCATTTCAACAAGTTTTGTTTTCCTTCTGAAATTATTAAAAGCGACTGTTTGATTGCTTAGTAATAAAATTGCTTTTACTAAGAAAAAAAGCATATATAGTACTACTAGGGTAGTGTGCAAGTGGAGGAAACCGACGTATGGCATATTAATTTAAAAAGTAATTTTTGTTAACAAATAGTTTAGCTGCAATTTGATTGCTTATTGTAGCAAATGTAGTTGTTGAATTGTTTTTAGAAATAGCCCATTCCTCAGAATTTATCTTAAACGCATTTAAAGAAATTTGCTCCTGTTTACTTATTATGTTGATTCGGAATGACGCACCAGTTTTGGTAGGTGTTTTGTCTTCAACAAATTTTAGACTTTCTATAATGCTAATCATTTCATTTAACTTATTAATATTTCCTGGTACCCCATCTACCAAAAATATATTTCCTTCCTTAATTATCTCGTAAGCTTTATCATTTACAGGGTACATATTTACAGTTCTGACGTCTGGCAACTTCAGCTGATCTATCCTTTCTGCACTTAGGTCGATTGGATTTGCCATTAAACCACCAGTAATCGGTAGGCTAAGAAGAAATAAGCCTTTATTGTGTGATGAAGTACAATAGTAGGTTATGATTTGCTTATCACCCCTAAAAAACTCTTTACCAATATATATGGTGTCAGTCTTGCCAGTTTTAGACTGAAGTACAATTTTTTTTGGGTTAATTAAGTTAGTTGTATCTCGGGTTTGAACACTTACAGTGTTTAAGATTAACTCACCCTGTAATCTGCCAATTTGTGTTAATGCTCTACGTAAGTAATCTGGCTTTAGTGCCGTTCTATTACCAGCATACACCATAGTGGTGCCTTCTGTTTCAGTTATTTGTACTATATAGTTTTGATCTTTATCTATATAAGTGATCCATTGTGTTAATTGAGTAGAATCAATGCCAGTAAGCGGCAATAGTTGTGATTCTGAGTGTCTATCGCAATTGCTGGCCAAAAACAGTATTGACAAAGACAGTAAAACTAATATTAGGTTTTTAAGCATTTTATAGTTTCGAATTTCGCCCTTTTACCCTAATTTAAAGACATTATATTTAATTATACTTAATCTAAAACTATAAATAAAATATAAATCTTTTTGCTTTACCTACAAAGTGCCTCCTTATAATTTTACTTTATAATCATATGCTTGAATAATTATTATAGCTTTAGATAAATACCATTATTAGCGCAAAATTATTTAATAGGACTGGAAGTGAACAATACCAATGTTAAATTTATCTTAACCTAAACTTAATTTAATTATGAAAAATATTTATACACCATTCTTCAAGGCTATTCTAGTTAGCTTATTTGCAAGTATTTTATTTACTGCTTGTTCACAGCAAAAGAAAATGACTAGCACGGCATTGACTCCAAGTAGCCAATTAGCAATTATTAATCAAAATAGCATTCAATTGCCTTTGGTTATAACAGGCGCACCAGTTATATCAACTGAATCAGTTGAACCTGAAAAAGAAAATGTAAAGACTTTAGCTAAACTTCAAAGAAGTTTTGTAAGTAAATCTAAAACTATAACAGCAACTAAACTTGCAGCTCATAAATCAGTAAAAAATTCGTTAGAGAAGGCATTTAAAGTTAAATCCAATTCTGTTAAGTATAAAGCCCACAACAGTTTAGATTATAACTTGAAGATGGCTATTATATTCTTAATATTAGGATTATTACTAGGTGCATTTACAGGTTACTCTAATATTTTTGGAATATTAGCGTTGATATTTTTTATAATTGGTATTGTATTCTTACTACTATGGGTTCTAAATCAATAGTCTAAAAATAAATTTACATTAAAATTATAAGCCGGTTTGATTTCAAATCGGCTTTTTAGTTATTATTGAATAAAAATTCAATAATGAAAGAGTTGAATAAAGAAATAATAGGAAGGAGGGAAATAATATCCTTACCCAAGTTAGGAATATTTAATATAGAATCCAAGGTTGATACAGGTGCTTACACTACGGCATTGCACACAAATAAGGTACATTTGCATAGAAAAAATAATAGGCTATTTGCAACTTTCAATATAGATGATAGTAAGTATCCCATTCAGTCAGCCATAGAAATTACAGCATTAGTAAAGAAAATAAAAAAAGTTAAAAATACAAGCGGTATTGTAGAGGAACGAATCATAATTAGAACATTAATATCAATTTCTGGTCGTAAATATAAAATAGACCTATCTTTAGCTGATAGAACAAATATGGAATATCCCATACTGATAGGTAGAAAAGCAATAAAAGGAAAATTTTTAGTTGATGTTTCATCAATATACTGCGGAACAGCCAACACTTTATAAGTAAAATGAAAATCTGGGTATTAAGCCGAAATCCAAAATTATATTCAACTGAGCGATTGGTTGAAGCTGGAATAAGAATGGGGCACGATGTACAAGTAATTGATTATTTGACCTGCAACAT
This sequence comes from Bacteroidota bacterium, assembly GCA_034440515.1. GTDB lineage: Bacteria > Bacteroidota > Bacteroidia > CAILMK01 > CAILMK01 > JAWXCF01. Next base: position 62,530 of record JAWXCF010000074.1, on the reverse strand, counting down.
AATGATAGATAAAGGTAAGCCTTGTCTATATGTTGGCAGTAGTCAATTAGAATTGCCAGATGCCATCATTCCCAGGATTGGAGCCAGTAGAACGTTTTACGGGTCGGCAGTAGTTAGGCAGTTCGAAATGTTGGGAGTATTTACTACAGTTAAATCTCAAGCTATAGTTCGTAGCAGAGATAAATTAAGAAGTATGCAGATACTTAGTAGACATAATATTGATATGCCACATACTGCTTTTGCAGCCACACCAGAAGATATTAAAGTGATGATGAAACAAGTAGGTGGACCACCTATCATCATTAAACTGTTAGAGGGCACTCAGGGCAACGGTGTCGTTTTAGCAGAAACATACAATGCTGCAAAGAGCGCATTAGATGCATTTTTTGGACTGAAGGCCAATATTTTGGTTCAAGAATTTATTAAAGAGGCTAATGGTAGAGATATTAGAGTATTGATAGTTGGAGATAGAGTTGTAGCTAGTATGGCTAGACAAAGCACCAAGGGTGAATTTAGAAGCAATCTACATCAAGGAGGATATGCACAAAAAGTTCGTCTGACAAAGGCAGAGCGTCAAATAGCTATTGATGCCGCAAAAGCATTAGGCCTTTCTATTTGTGGGGTAGATTTATTGCAGTCAGAGCGTGGACCATTAGTAATGGAAGTAAATAGTAGTCCAGGTCTGGAGGGTATAGAGAAGAGTACCGGTGTAAATGTAGCAGATAAAATATTTACTTACATAGAGTCTAACGTGCACAGAAAAATTAAAAACCCATTTGACGCATAAATAATTAAATATTAACGTATAAAAAAAGGCTGCTAAAATATTTTAACAGCCTTTTCTATTTTTAATAGATCTTGAAGTGATTATCTCACCACACTAAATTTCACAGTCTGAGTTTCACCACCTACCTGAACTCTGGCAAAGTAAGAACCTACTTTCAGTTTATCTGTATCAATAGTTAAAGTCCTTTCACCACTTAATTGAATTCCCAATTGATTAGTTTGCACCAGGCGACCTGTTATATCAAAAACATTTACAACAGCTACACCTTGTTTAGCAACATTTAGTTTCAAGTTGGTGAAAGCATTGGCTGGATTCGGATATACACTAATATTTGACTCATATCTACTTTTCTTATCACCTAATGGTTCGAATATTCCCGTCTCTAGTGTAGATGTACGGAATACCCCCCTACCGTGAGTGGCAGCAAAAAGGACTGGACCAGCCCAAGGCTTGTTACTATAGGTCATTTGTCTTAGTTCAAACACAGGAACACGTTCCATTCCTAGATTTTCTTCAGTCCAAGTAGTGCCCTGATTTTTAGAAGCCCATACACCATATTCGGTTCCAATTATGTATTCATTGCTAAATTTACTACTGATAAGTACATCATATACTGGAAATCTAGGTAAGTTAGAAGTAATATTTGTAAAGGCTACAGAATTGGCAGTAGTACTCATTGCATTTTTAGATCTAAATACGTGATTAGGGAAACCATAGTTACCTAAAGACATTAAAACGTGATTAGCATCTTTTGGGTCAACGTAAATACCAGTAGCAACTTGACCTGGAGAAGTGTAAATTTTAGTTGTTACTATGCCTATACTGTCTGGTCTAAACTCTGGGTTTAAACTACCAGCAAACTTTCTATATTGAAACTTCTTACCTGCTAATCCAGTAATTCTATATACAACAGCATTTCCTAATTCTTTACCTGATGCGAATAATGTATTACCATCGGGTGTAAATTCAAAGTCATTTGCACTAAAGCCAGGAGCATTTGCAATTCTAAAATACTCGGGTGAGCTAGCAGGAGTACTTGCATCTTTAGTCAGCCAAATTCCTTTGCCTTTAGTAGCTACTATAAACTTAGATTGAACTGGGTCTTGCACTTTAATTTTTGAATTCATAGGAAGTGCAGATGTTAGTGTGTAGCTAAATATATAACCAGTTTTACTACGTACTTTTATCTCATCTCCAGCTTTATAAGACTTTGTAACATCAACAAATTCTACGCTGTCAACTGAAGTAAAATCATTTAATTTCTCCCAAAGTTTAATTTTAACTATAAATTCATAGTTATTTTGGTCATTTCCGGCAGGTGGAATTCTTTGATCAAAGAAGTTTGCCCAGCTATTTTCAGATCCTTTAGTAAATGAACGACTTATATCACCATATATATATTCACCAAAATAAAGTGATGGGTTTATTAAACTTATTTCAGAATATCCACCGTCACCACCTTTTATATCTGTACCATTTAATAAAGTAATACCGCTTTTGTCAACACGAATTACACCGTTATCTTGTGTACCACCAATAATTTCATTTTTATCATAAGATGAAATACCAATTCCATAAAATTGAACTGTTGCAACGCCATAATCTGCATTGAAGAATGAAGGTGTTTTAGAATAAGTAATGTCAACTGATTTAGATACTCCACCATCACTAGCTATATAAAGAGCTGGTCTAGTTTCGCTTCTATCAAACATCATAACGTGTTGGTCTGCGTGTACAAAAGCAGGGTTTCTAAATCCTCCTCCAAAAAACTCCGCTGACCAATTTGTCATTTGACTAAACTGGTAAACTCCGTTTACTAAAGTACCTTGCCACATATTTAGACCAGCTATAAAAAATCTATTTTCATTGGTAGGGTCAATTGCAATGCAGTGATCGTAATATCCTTGATTAGCTAGTGGATTAAAGTAAGCATCACCTGTTGCTATTTTAGCCCAAGTTGCTCCATTATCTATTGATTTATATATACCCTCTAGTCTGCCGAAAGATGTACCAGCAGATGATGCTGAAGAAAGGTAAATTACGTTTGGATCTTTGGTGCTTATTCCTATTACATAGCTGCAAGAAGCAGAAGATATTGTCGTTGTACCTACTCTCGCAAACGTATTTCCAGCATCAGTTGATCTCCATAATTGATATGAACTACCAGGGTTACCATTTGCAGATGCAAATAACACAGTGTTACCATCAGGTGAAATTGTTATTGCTTTTGCAGATTGATTGTTTGGTACGCCAGCAGGTCTTGTCCAGGTAGTTCCACCGTTATTTGATACGTATAATCCACCATCGTTACCTGCAAATAATTTGTCTGGATTAGTAGGGTGAGAATTGAGGCTATGAACATTTACCCAAGCACCTGAAAATACATTTGCTCCAGGGTCTGTTGATACTATTTGAGTCCAAGTTGCGCCTTTATCTTTAGAAGTGAACATACCCCTACCCCTGAAACCACTATTACCGTCACCTTGCGCAATAGATAAAAATCCACTCTCACCAGTACCGTAAAACAAGTCTCCGTCTGCAGTTTGCGTTAAGCAACTTACATTTATATTGTTGACGTCTAAGTTTCCGATTCTAGACCAGGTTGTACCTCCGTCCATACTTTTCCACATACCGCCACTTACTCCACCAGAATATATAACTCTATTGTCTTCTCTGTCTATGATAAGTGAACGACTTCTACCGCCAACATTATCTGGACCTACTTCATCCCAGTTTATCCAAGATCCAAGTGCTTTTGCTCTTGGTTTATTACTTAATTCACGGTCAACCGCTGCAACTTCTGCAGGGTCAACTTGACCTGTTCTCAGGTCTGCCTTTATTGAATTGTAATATTCAGCTGCACCAGCTATTGAAGCTCTTTCCCCCTCTTCATCTTCTTCAGATTCATATGCCTTCTCGTTAAACAGAGATGTCAATTTATCTTTCACTTGAAACGGGTTTGCAGCGAATAAGCCGAAGCCCACTAGTGCAAATCCAGAGACTAACACTGTTCTTTTTAGTCGTTTTTTGTACATATTCTAATTTATTCTTATTTTCTTTTAATTGTATAAGGAATTCGCCTCTAAAAGTCAATATCCAAATTTAACAGTTATATCCGATTATATTAGTTAGATATTAAATCTAATTCTTGTATTTGTCGGTATAAATACAGTTGATAATTAGTATTTTATTTTTAAGTGATAACATAATTAGTTTTTTAACTCTCCTTCCTTCTATTTGAAAATACGTGACGTTCACTGTGATATGATGATCTAACTAAAGGTCCAGACTCAACATAATCAAATCCTAATTCATAACCTTTTACCTCAAAATCTTTAAATTTATCGGGAGTTACAAATGATTCTACTGCTAAGTGCATAGCCGTCGGTTGAAGATATTGCCCAATAGTTAATACATCAAGGCCAGTTTCGACTAAGTCAGTCATTAGTACTTGAACTTCATCGTCTGTTTCACCTAGTCCTACCATAAAACCACTCTTAGTCCTTGCTCCAGCTTTTTTAGTCCTATATAGTTGTTCAAGTGAACGCTCATATTTGGCTTGTGGTCTTACCTTTCTATATAGGCTGCTTACAGTCTCTATATTATGACTTATAACATCAGCACCCTCATCTATTATCAATTGAAGTGCATCCCAATTTGCCTTAACATCTGGAATTAATACCTCAATTGTAGTATTTGGACTACTCATTTTTATTCTTTTAATAGTCTCAGCCCATATGCTTGCCCCTCTATCTGGCAACTCATCTCTATTTACACTAGTTATTACACAGTGTTTTATGTTCATTAATGCAACAGCTTCAGCTACACGTTCCGGTTCATTGGTATCTAATGTTTTGGGTCTTCCTGTTGCTACTGCACAAAATGAACAAGACCTAGTACAAACATTGCCCAAAATCATAAAGGTAGCAGTTCCAGCTCCCCAACATTCTCCCATATTTGGACAGTTCCCACTTTCACAAATAGTATGTAACTTGTATCTGTCTACCAACTCACGCACCTTCTTGTAGTTTTCACCTACCGGTAGTTTAACTTTTAACCAAGCTGGCTTTTTGTACAATCTACGAGAGTTAGTTGTATCAGGTTCAGCAAGTACCCTATTTATTGGTACAATAGTGTTTATTTCTAATTCCGACATTAGCAATCGTTACTTTCTGCAAATTTAGTAGTAAGTGTTTACAATTTGTAAACATACTATCCATAACAACTGATGGCGTAAAATGTGCCAATTTTCTAAAAAAAATTTAAGACAATATTTTTACTAATTTCTAAAGGTTTAAGTTTGTGATTTTAATTAAGTAAATAAATAAAGAAATTATGTCGACCTCTAAAGTTTATTACAAGGGTGAATTAAGAACTGAAGCTATTCACATATTAAGTGGCAAGTCTATAATGACAGATGCACCGTTAGATAACCACGGAAAGGGAGAGGCCTTTTCTCCAACAGATTTAACTGCCACTTCATTAGCAAATTGTATGACAACAATGATGGCAATAGGAGCAGAGGGTAGGGGAATCAGCATTGTTAAGATGGAGACTGACGTGAAAAAAGCAATGTCAAGTAACCCTCGCAGAATAAGTGAAATTATTGTGAATATGACAATAAAAATTGAACCTGATACTGAAAGTAACAGGGAAATATTAGAAGCCATTGGATTAAATTGTCCTGTAGCAAAAAGTTTGCATCCAGAAATTCAACAGAATGTTAGCTTTATCTATGAATAGTCTATGGGAAATTATTAACCTCTACTGTTCTCTACTTTTCCAGAGTCAGTGTGTTGTGGGCAAGAATCTCTATTGCAAGCGTTCAAAATGATGATGCCCGCAGTTATACAAATGGCAATAAAAACTTTTTTCATAACTAGTAATCTCAATTTCAAATATAACTTCAAAAAGTATACATTTAGTATTCAAAAAAAGTTTATTTATTAACACTTATTTATGGCAATGACTTCTACCGAAGAAAATTATTTAAAATCTATTTATAATATTCAACAGCAAAGCCTTGACAATGTTGCTAGTACATCATTATTATCTAATGCTCTAAATACATCTGCACCAACTGTAACAGAAATGTTGAAAAAACTTCACGAGAAAGATTTAATAGACTATGTAAAATATTCTGGGGCATCTTTAACAGAAAAAGGCTTACAATTAGCAGTTATACTTATTAGAAAACACAGGTTATGGGAAACTTTCTTATTTAAAAAACTTAAAATATCTTGGTACGATATTCACGATATTGCTGAGCAATTAGAGCATATTAACAGTGAACTACTCATTGAAAAATTAGATGAATACCTTCAATATCCTATAATAGATCCACACGGGGATCCCATACCGAATGCAAAAGGTGAAATAAAACCTACTAATAAATTGATATTAGCAGAAGCACCTAATGAAATTGACCTAAAAGTTATAGGCGTAGCCAATCACCAATATTCATTTTTACATCACTTAGATCAATTAAAATTGCAAATAGATAGCAAAATTAAAATATTAGAAAAGTGGGAATTTGATAATAGCTTGGTAATTGAACTAGATGGCAATAAAATGTATATGTCTAAGCAGGTAGCAGAGAGTATATATGTAACAAAAAATATTATTTAGGGTAGCCTAAATTTTAAATTAATTATATCTTTGCTTAAATGTCCACCGAGTATAAAAGCTTAGCAGAGGTAAACCAAAGTGTTGACACAAACAATCCTAAAGTAAGTAAATGGAAAAACATACTTAGATTTTTTGGGCCTGCTTACTTGGTCAGTGTCGGATATATGGACCCAGGCAATTGGGCAACTGACATAGCTGGAGGTAGTAAGTATGGATACTCACTACTTTGGGTATTGGTAATGAGCAACATAATGGCATTTTTGCTACAAAGTATGTCAGCCAGACTTGGAGTAGTTTACCAGAAAGATTTAGCACAAGCAAGTCGAGATACTTTTCCGAAAATAATAAATTTCTTCCTTTACATTTTAGCTGAAATAGCAATTGCCGCTTGTGATTTAGCTGAAGTAATAGGTATGGCCATAGGTTTGAAACTATTATTCAACATCCCAATTTTAATTGGTGTTGCCATTACAGTTGTAGATACATTTATTCTATTATATCTACAAAAACTTGGAATGCGCAGAATGGAGACCTTCATAGTAAGTATGATTTCCATAATAGGATTGTGTTTTCTAGTTCAGATAATAGCAACGGTACCAGATGGTGCTGAATTGATAAAAGGCCTACAACCACAAATACCAGATGATGATGCCCTATATATACTAATAGGAATAATCGGGGCAACAGTAATGCCTCATAATCTGTACTTACACTCATCATTAGTACAGACTAGAAAAATAGATAGAAGTGATAAGGGTATTAGACGGGCAATTAAGTTGAATAACATAGATAGCGCTATTGCTTTGAATCTGGCTTTTTTCGTAAACGCTTCAATATTAGTTCTTGCAGGAAGTGTATTTTACTATGCAGGTAGATCTGATGTTGAAACTATAGAGCAAGCTCACGAATTATTAAAACCCTTTTTAGGTGATTGGGCGCCAAAATTATTTGCAATAGCATTAATAGCTTCTGGACAAAGTAGTACTATTACTGGAACATTAGCTGGACAAATAGTAATGGAAGGTTACTTAAAGTTGCGAGTTCCAATATGGATTAGAAGATTGATGACCAGGTTGCTCGCCATAATACCAGCTGTTTTAGTTATATATTTATTGGGAGAAGAGAAAACTGGCGAAATGTTAATTCTAAGTCAGGTAATACTTAGTTTTCAATTGGGTTTTGCCATTATTCCATTGCTCCACTTTGTTTCTGATAAAAGCAAAATGGGCAAATTCGCCATCAAAATGCCATTACAGATACTAAGTTGGATTGTTGCTTTTGTTATTATTGGTTTCAATATTATTCTCATAGAAAATCAACTTCAATTATTAAAAGATTGGACTACAGTAAACCCAAATTATGCTTGGGTACTCTATTTAGCTTATTTAATTGTAATTGGGCTAACATTCTTGTTAGGGTATATATTAGTTAGACCAAAATTTAAGATGAGATACAGAAGCAATACTATGCACGCTGATGCCATAGAAAGGTTAGTATTAAAAGCAAAACCATTAAAACGAATTGGTGTAACTGTAGATTTTAGCAAGTACGATGAGGCAGCATTGAATTATGCAATTCAACTGTCTAATCTAGATTCTATAATCATCTTGCTACATATAGTTGAAACGCCAGGTGCTGTGCTTGTAAATATGGAAACAGGAGATAGCGAAACAGTAACCGATAAGATATTAATGACAAAATATGCTAACCTAATAAGGTCTAAAGGCTACAATTGTGAGTATCAGTTGGGCTATGGCAGGCGCGTGCAATCAATTTCTAATTTAGTAGTAGAAAATAAAATTGATATTTTAATAATGGCAAGTCACGGGCACAATGTGTTAATGGATTTAATTAGAGGGGAGACAATAGACCCTGTTAGACATAATATTAGTATACCTTTGCTCGCTGTGCCAATGTCAAATGATTAGCATCGGTGATACAAGGAAATATAAAATAGTAGTAACAAAAGCTGATTTTGCCGCGTTTAATGGAAAAATAGTTCACGAAGTTTACTCTACATACGCTTTAACTCGTGATGCAGAATGGACAGGAAGGCTATTTGTATTAGAACTTAAGGCAGAAGATGAAGAAGGTATAGGCAGCTTTGTGAACATTACCCACCATTCGCCTGCTTTTATTGATGATGAAGTTTGCATTACAGCAGAATTAACAAAGCTAGATGGAAAATCAGTAGAGTGTAACATTATTGCTGCAGTGAAAAATAGAATTATTGCAACGGGCAAAACAGGACAGAAAATTTTAAAAAAAGAAAAGATTAAAAATTTATTTGATTCATACAAATAGGGGAGGGGCATATAGTGGCAAACACTAACGTAGTAAATAAAAAAGCATATTTTGAATTTGAGATATTAGATACCTATACAGCAGGTATAGTACTGACAGGTACAGAAATAAAATCTATCAGATTGGGGAAAATACAAATGAGTGATGCATTTTGTGCATTTCAGGGGACTGAAATTGTACTTAGAAATATGCATATAAATGAATATGAATTTGGAAGTTATTTCAACCACGAACCTAAACGCCAAAGAACACTCCTGCTTCATAAAAAGGAAATAAAGAAAATAGGCGCTAAAGTAAAAGAAAAAGGTCTGACCATAATACCACTTAAATTATTCATAAATGATAGAGGATTCGCTAAAGTAGAAATAGGAATAGCAAAGGGTAAAAAACTATTTGATAAACGAGATAGTATAAAAGAGAAAGACTCTAAGCGTGACCTAGATAGGCGACATTCAGATTAGTGTCTTTTTTTACTCATACTTTTGTCCCACAGGCCAGATTTCGGCTTTCTGTGGCTGAATTTATTTACTTTTCTCGGCGCATCTACAAATCCACCTCCATTCGCAGGGCACCTTTTTTGAGTGCAGCTGCTAAATGATAAACTAGCAATTACTATAAATGCTAATCCAAATGCAATCTTATAATTAAGAATACCTTTCACGCCTCAAAAATACAAATAATAAAATTTGAAGCCAATACCTCGATTATATTCTATAGTAGGAGCAGGTACTTTTATGAAAGAAACAGCATATAATATTGACCTCAACGTTTTATTCTTAATTTTTAGTTTTCTGGTATCTATATCTAAACTAAAATAATATTGCCTGTACCTGGGGTAACTATTAAAGTTAGGGTCACTATATTGGTCACTAGGACTACCCCTTAGTAAACCATTTGCACCAGTACCTAGGCTAATATCTAGCCATTCTGGCCAATATGTTTTTGTACCAATTATATCTGTTGGACTGTAACTAATCCAATAAGTTTGTCCGTTATAATCTTTAAGAGAAGAAACTAAGGCATTGTCACCTAGTAAATTAGGATTTAACTTTGCATAATAGGTGCTGTGATAGCTAAATTTTGGTTTTACTATTTGCTTATCGAATGCTAGTTGTTGGCCTATAAATAAGCCCGTACCTAAAGCATTTGTGCCTATATCGCCCCAACTGAAGCCCCAATTATCATTAAAACCATCAAAAATCTCTAGGGTAGTTTGTAAATACATTCCATAAAGCCCACCGTATATAATACATTTACGGTCATTTAAACCTGTCCATTTTAACATTTTATACCCAGCATACCCCTCATAATAACTGGTAAAAGAGTGACCAATTTTGTCCATCTGCAGCCACTCATCATCATCATTGAAAAATCTAAATCTATCTGTAACAGTACCCTTATACCAAATTTGATATAAGCCAACCATACTAGCAGTGTATGTTAGTGCACTAGTAGCCACTACTAGGTTTAGTCTTTTTCTATTTAGGGTAGTACTGTCTTCAGCCAGTTGAGCTGTAGCTTTATTAATAGTCAAGCAACACATTAGCAGTATAATGAATAGCCTAACAGTCATTTTCATTTAGTTAAGTAGAGCTTCTTTAGCCTCATTCAAAATGTCAAAAGCAATTTCACTATTTTCTGCCTCTGAATACACCCTCAACACGGGTTCAGTACCGCTAGCACGTAGCATTACCCACCTGCCATTGTCTAAATGATATTTAAAACCGTCTGTGTCGTCGCTTGAATTCACTTTATATTTTCCAAATTTCTCAAAACCGGTGGTTTTTGCTTGTTGAATAATTCTTTGTTTAAGGTTTTCCTCTACGTGAAGATCATATCTCTCCATAGCAAATTGTCCCACAGCGTCATAAACTTCTTGAATTAATTCTTCTAATTTCTTATTGGTCTTCGCCATATACTCTAGCAGAGTTAACGCAATCCATACTCCATCACGCTCTGGTATGTGATTAGTTACGGCTATCCCTCCGCTTTCCTCTCCACCTAATAGTACATCTTCGTCTATCATATGGCCACAGATGTATTTGAAGCCAATTTTGGTAACAGTTTGCTCAATTTTTAGTTGATTGCATAGGTCTGTAATTTTAGAAGTACAACTAAAGCTATTAACTACTTTACCACTTAATCCTTTTATCTCCTTTAAATACTTTACTAGCATTAGAATGATGTGGTGAGAGTCTATAAATTCCCCTTTTCTATTTAATACACCAATTCTATCAGCATCACCATCTGTAGCAAATGCAAAATCGATATTTTTATTTTCAACAATATGGTTGCTTAGAGCTTGAAGGTTCTTCATTATTGGCTCAGGTGCAGTCCCTCTAAATGAAGGATTAAATTCAGAATGCATCATAAAAGCATTAGGCAAAAGTCTTTTTACCACATTTTGTCCAGCACCATACATAGCGTCATATCCTATTCTGATGTGACTATTTTTAATCGCATTTAAATCAAAATTTTCCTCTGCGTGAAGCACATAAATACTTTCCATATCAACATATTCAATGCTTTTAGCTTCTATGTGGTCACCTAAACTGGCAATATTAGCATCATATACATCTGGAACCAATGCCTCTACCTCATCTATCATATGGGGTAATGCAGGTCCACCGTAATTGCCTTTTATTTTAAAGCCGCTATACTCAGGTGGATTATGAGATGCTGTAATGATGATGCCACAACCAGCTTCTAATCTTTTAGTAACTAATGACACCACAGGGGTAGATACAAAGCTTAAACTAACTATAGCTTTGATGCCTTCGTGAGCAAATACACTTGCTACAACATCAGCGAAATACTTTCCATTAAATCTACAATCATAACCAATGACTACAGCTTGATTAGGGTATTTCTCTTTCATCCAATCGGCTGTGCCTTTACTTACTCGCTTTAAGTTTTCTACTGTAAAGTCTTCTGCTATAATTGCACGCCATCCGTCTGTTCCAAATTTGATTTTAGACATTCTATTAATTTATAGTATAAGTTGTATTTATTAGCGCTTTCCAATTGCAATTGTTTAAATGGTCTTTAACTCTTTCCCTAATGTAAATATTAAGCGCCTGACTATTAACTTGTTTAAGCTCCCATCTAAACTTTTTTTCAGCTATGACTTGCTCTATCGTTTTTCCATCATAGAAGAATACACCCCATTCGGTAAACTGGTTAGTACTGATAGTATTTAATTCCAACCCTGCTTGCTCAATATTTACCCTAATAATATAACCTATTGGATTACCATCAATGCATTGCCATACTTCAGTAACTACTAGTCCTGAAATTAAAATTGAAGGGTAATTAGATACTTCCATAATTTTATCTCCACCTATGTTATAAAACTCTTGAGGATTGCTAATGAAAAAATCTTGTAGCCTGAAAATTATATCTCTACTAAATTCAGAACCAGTATTAACCCCAGTTTTTATGACATACCTAACTAACTTAGTGTTGATTACAGTATCATAGTTGAAATCAGAATAATATCTCTTTTTTACTTTCTCCCTGTCTTTTTCAGTTTTTAATGCAAAATTATCTTTCGTGACTATATCATAATTAAATCTATGAAGGTTCAAAACTCCAAGTAGGCTAAAATTATAGTTCCCAGATAGATTTTCATAAGGTCTAGTTTCAGATAATAGCTGTAGCACAGTTTGGTTGCAATCTATATAACCCAACAGCTCATCATTATTTGGATTAATGGCATCAGACTTAATAAAGATAATTCCTTTTAATTTAGTCGAATTATACTTTTTCTTTGCCTGCCAATCTTCAACGAGCATTACAGCGTTACATTTATACAAAGTAGAAACATTCAATTCTGCTTCATTGCCGATTATAGATTTAATTATAAACTTTTTTTCGGGAGAATTATATAACTTTATTTTACTTGAATTTACCCAGTTTATTGAATTATTAGTCAAGTCTTTGACTACGTTATGTCCTAGACTGTCATCTTGAAATGAACTGTTAACATAAAGTACAAAACTGGTCTGTTTAGCAGCAAATCCTGTTAAACTGCTAACAAATACAAGAATATATATGAGTAACCTAAGTAATCTCATTACCTATTTAAAAGCGTTGATTCCTGTTATGTCCATTCCTGTTATTAGCAGATGAATATCGTGCGTACCTTCATAGGTTAAAACAGATTCAATATTCATAATGTGTCTCATAATGCTGTAGTCACCGGTAATACCCATTCCCCCCAATATCTGTCTAGCATCGCTCGCTATATTCTTAGCCATTTCTACGTTATTGCGCTTACACATAGATATTTGGGCAGGAGTTGCTCTGTTTTCATTTTTCAATGTACCTAATCTCCAAGCTAAAAGCTGCGCCTTAGTAATTTCAGTAATCATTTCGGCCAATTTCTTTTGTTGCAATTGAAACGAAGCTATTGGTTTATCAAATTGCTCTCTTTCCTTAGCATATCTTAAAGCAGTATCGTAACAGTCAAGTGCAACACCAATTACACCCCAAGATATTCCATATCTAGCATTGTTTAGGCAGCTAAGTGGTCCTTTTAGACCTTGTACACCAGGTAAAATATTTTCTTTAGGAATTTTCACGTCTTCAAAAACTAATTCGCCCGTAGAGCTTGCGCGAAGTGACCATTTTCCGTGAATTTCTGGGGCCGAGAAACCTTCCATTCCTTTTTCTACTATTACCCCTCTTATTATTCCTTGCTCGTCTTTAGCCCAAACTACAGCTACCTGAGCGTACGGACTATTGCTTATCCACATTTTACTACCATTCAGTAGGAAGTGGTCACCCATATCTTTAATATTGGTTTGCATACTACTCGGATCTGAACCGTGATTAGCCTCAGTTAATCCAAAGCAACCAAGCCATTCACCACTACCAAGTTTTGGTAAGAATTTTCTTTTCTGCTCTTCACTTCCAAATGCATAGATGGGATACATAACCAATGAGCCTTGAACTGAGGCTGCTGAACGAAGACCAGAATCGCCACGTTCTATTTCTTGCATCATAATGCCATAAGAAATGTAATCTAGTCCTTGTCCACCGTATTCAACTGGAACAGTTGCACCAAATACACCCAAATCACCCATTTCCTTTACCAAATGTATAGGGAATTCACTTCTTTGCGCATAATCTTCAACTATTGGTGTAAGACTCTTTTTCACCCAAGCCTGAACAGTATTTCTTATTAATATTTGCTCTTCACTTAACAAGTCATCTACGTCGTAGTAGTCGTGATGCTCATATCTATCTGTAAAATTAGATTTATGTTGGTTTTGGTTTACTGTATCCACCTCATTACTTATTGTTGAATTCTGCATAACTTAATAGCTTTGTACTTTCAAAATTAACACATAACCCCTTAGCGTCCTATAATAAATGTTAATCATATCGCTAACCGACCACAAAGTATGGTCTAAAGTAGGCTTAAATAAGATTGAAAGAAAAATAGGGATAGAATTGTCTGTTTCAGTTAAAATATCAATCAACCAAGAAGTTGAAGAGATTGAAGATATTGTAATTCAAACTATAGATTATTCTAAAGTAAAAGATATCATAAAGCAAGTAAATGAATTTGAATATGAAACTTTAGAGTATATGATAAAAAGAATCTATGAAGATTTATGTTCAAGTTTTGAAATATTGACTGCAGTAGAAATTGAGATATGTAAAAATAGCCCATATATGACTGGAGCAAACAGGCAATCGTGTGTGAAAATGACTAATAATTTACAAAAAATGATTTAAACATAGTACATTTGCACCCTTGATGATATAAATGGTCCGGTGGCCGAGTGGCTAGGCAGCGGTCTGCAAAACCTCGTACAGCGGTTCGAATCCGCTCCGGACCTCATCTTTAACTTAACTCAATAAGCTAAATATTAAATTATTAAGAATGGAGTTAGGTTATAATAGCAAATCTTACTACTTCTTACCAGCTACAGTTTCTTTCATATTTCTTTTGCAGATTATATTGGCATATATATATGCCAATCAAAGAATCTATTTAGATAGTAGCTACTATCTGTTTAAGGTTGTAAACTATCAACAGCTACAGGTTGAGCATCAGCGTTACATATTGGCATTTAGTCAATTATTACCGTGGTTAGGTAGTCAATTACACCTTCCAATGAAGCATCTCATCGTATTACATTCACTTAATTATTTATTTTGGTGGACTTTAGTTTTAACTATTTGTTGGGTTAGATATCACTCTGTTATTCACATACTTGCTATTGCTTTTAGTACCATATTGGGTATTACGATGATATGGTTTTCGCCGATGTATGAGGTATGGTATGCAATACCTCTTATTATATTAGTTGACGCCATTTTAATTCAATTCGGAAAAGCAAAACTGATAGACTATTTTTTGCTTTTCTATAGTATATCTACAGTTTTATTTGCCTATCCAACATTGGTTACTGTACTAATTTTTTTATTCCTCTACAGGAGAATAGGATTTAAAGGAAATCGCTATATCATAATATTTGCTTTAGCCACAATTATTTGGTTAATAATTAAATACTTCTTCATTTCTGATTATGAATTAGCTAAATTGAATTTTCAGGTTGGAAATGGTAATTCCAGTTTATTAGCAAAAATATCTAGCTTACAGTTCTATGTGTCTAGTGTACAGTATTTATTTTCAGCGTATTATGACTTGGTTTTAATTTTTATTTTATCAATTGGAATATTAATATTTAAGGGAAAAGTTAAAAATGCTGCACTTTTAATTTGTGCGTTTATTTTTTTTACTTCAATCATATATATAACTCACCAACCTGAGGGGCTAAAGCCTATTTATGAGCGTCTTCATTGTATGCTTATACCTATCGTGTTGATTTCTTTTATAGAGGCAAATAAATCTATACAAGGAAATAAATCTTTGGTTTTATTAGCATTAATATTGGTGATAGGAAAATGTTACCAGTTAAATTCTATTGCAGAGAATACATTTATACCTAGGTACAGTTTATATTTAAGTTATATAAACAAAGCAACTAAAAATGCTTGCCCAAATTTGATAATAAAGCAAACTAAATTGCAGAAAGATAACGACCTTACTGAATGGTCTATGTCTATGGAGTTGGCATTAATAAGTAGCACCAACGAAAAAAAATTCACTCCAAATATAGTTTCAGATGTAGATTACCAATCTTGCGAAACTTTGCTAAAGGAAAAACCGTTTATTTTGCGGTCATCAGAATCCATATCTTTTAAGGATTTGAATTCTTACTATTTTAATCCTAAAGTATGCACGGCTATAAATGAATAACAAACATTACCCAATAGTAATAGTTGGTGGGGGGCCAGCTGGGGCTACTACCTCTATGTACTTGACCAATTTTGGCATAGCCCACGCTATTGTAGAAAAGGGTGTCTTCCCAAGAGATAAGGTATGTGGTGATGCTGTAAGTGGTAAGGGGCTAGATGTAATTGCAAAGTTACATAAAGACGCACTCCTTAAGTTTTCAGAAGATAGAACCCAAAGTTTAGATACTTATGGAATTCAATTTGTTGCCCCAAATGGTAAGGGAGTAGATATACCATTTCCACCACCTAAAGCCGATTTACCTGTAGGTTTTTTGTCTAAGCGATTAGACTTTGATACTTTTTTGTGGGACTTATCTAACTCAGCATTATCAACTAAAATACAAGGGTTTACAGCAAAGAAGATTGAATATACGACAAATGTTGTAAGATGTGAATTAAGCAATCAATCAGAAACAATTAACATAACCTGTGACTTGATAATAGGTGCAGACGGTAACCAAAGCGTCGTAAGCAAATATCTATCTAATAATAAACACGACGACAATCACTTCTGTGGAGGAATTCGAGCATATTACTCTGGTGTAGAAGGTCTCCACAAGCAGAATTTCTTAGAATTGATATTTTTACCAGAACTATTGCCTGGTTATTTTTGGATATTCCCATTGACAAACGGAACAGCTAATGTGGGTATGGGAATGTTAAGTGCCGATATAAAGAAGCGTAAAGTAAATATGCGCAAATCTTTACAAGAGGTAATAGCTAACAATCCTCAAATAGCTTGGAGATTTAAAAATGCAATACTAGAAGGTAGAATAGAGGGATGTGGTTTGCCACTTGGGTCTAAACTTCAACCTATGTCTGGTGATAAGTTCCTATTAACTGGTGATGCAGCTAACCTAATTGACCCATTTACAGGTGAGGGAATTGGCAATGCAATAGTAAGTGGAATGGTTGCTGCACGTCACGCTAAAAGAGCTTTAGATGAAAAAGATACATCTGCTATAAATTTGTTAAAGTATGACAAAGAGATAAAACATAAATTCAAGAAAGAATTAATGTTAAGTTATAGAATACAAAGACTTACAAAACTGCCCAAACTATTCAACATAGTAGTAGGTAAAATACACGGCAGCAAAGAGTTGCAGTATGTATTTACTAATATGTTTACTGATATGGATTTAAGGGCAAAGATGAAGAATCCACTTTTTTATGTAAAATTGCTTTTCGCGAAATAATATAGTGCTAAACATTACCCCACATTGGATATTTCGTATCCTCATTTTTGTAATTATTTCTACAAATGTTTCTGTTGCACAAGAAAAGGGTATTTTAACTGGAGACTTCACACTTAATACAGCATTTTACAATGAAGACTCAGTAGTTGGAACTAACACAACACAGTATTTTCACCAAAAAAGCTCATCAGAAGCTTGGACATTCTTGAACTATCGGTATCAAGGTTTTACAGTGAATGCAAGGTTTGATTTGTTTAACAATTCGCCGCTTTTAATACCACAAGAGGCCTTTACTAGACAAGGACTTGCATTCTATAATGTGTCTAAAACATTTAATAAAGTAAGTATTACAGCAGGTCATTTTTACGATCAGTTCGGGTCTGGGAGCATATTCAGAGCATTTGAAGATAGAAATATTGGTCTAGACTATGCCATACAAGGTGTTAAATTGGTTTATTCACCTAACGATTCATTACTATTTAAAGCATTTACTGGGCTACAAAAGCAAAGATTTGATCAAGCACCACAAGTTATAAAGGGTGCCAATATAGAAAAGATATGGGGTATTGGCAATTTGGGTTTTAATACTGGAATAGCTTATATTAATAGAACCTTGGACCAACAAAACATAAATATTCTGTCAGAATACGTTAACGCCCTTCCGTTTAATATTCGGGCAGACAATATACCCAAATACAACGTTTACGCTGGTACACTGTACAACACTTTAAGCTATAGAAATTTAAGTTTAAACACAGAGTTTGCCTATAAAACAAAAGAATTAAATTTCATTGAAAACACTGATGGCTCAACAACACTTCAAAATAAAGATGGCAATTTGTTTTCGACAAGTTTGAGTTATTCAGGTGATGGATTAGGTATAAATTTAGGGTATAGGCGTGTCGATAAGTTTATTTTACGTACTTCTCCCTATACTAATTTCTTAGTTGGAGTAATTAATTACTTGCCCCCCCTTAGTCGCCAAACATCTTACAGATTACCTGCACGATACAGCATCGGTGCATTGAATCAAGGCGAAGAAGCCTATCAGGCAGAAGTGATTTATTCAATAAATAAGAGAAATACTTTTGATGTAAATTATAGCCACGTTAACAGGTTAGATGGTAAGTTGCTATATAGAGAATTCTATATTGATTATAGCAGAAAATTTAATAAGAATCTAAAAGGTATTATTGGAGTGCAGAAATTAACCTACAATCAAGATGCCTATCAAGGTAAACCACAAGTACCTAATGTAAAAGCTTTTACACCATTTACAGAGTGGTCTGTTAGATTGAAAAGTAGAAATGCACCTGATAGTTTAAAGAAATTTAAACTTCTGAGGTTTTCTAATGCTAGTTTGCGATTTGAAGGTCAATATTTGGCAACTAGGCAAGACCTAGGTAACTTCGCTTGGGTATTGGCAGAGTTAAACTTAGCTCCAAAATACAGTATCTCAGTTAGTGATATGATTAACGTTAATCCAACTAAGGGGGATAAAGTAATACACTATTACAACTTTTTTGTTGCCTATTCCGTTAATCAAAGTAGAGTAAGTTTGACCTATGCACGTCAAGTAGAGGGTATTGTATGTACAGGAGGAGTTTGTAGGGTTGAACCAGCTTTCAGTGGTTTTAGAATAAATTTAGTTACCAATTTTTAATATAGGCAATGAGAGTAAAACAATTTAAAATTCTGATTTTCTTGGTTTTCGCATTAGCAGTATTAACTGGATGTGAGGAAACCAATGAACTAATTGACCTACAACAAAAAGACAAAATTAACATAGACAGTACTTGGATAAGTGCACAAGTACCAAGTGCTCAAGATAAGATTACCTATGTAGAGGAAGGTACGGGTGTGAAATGTAAAAATTGTCCAACTGCACAAGAAGAATTGGAAAGAATTGAGAAGAAGTATTTAAATAAAGTTGCTGTGGTAGCATTGCATTGTGACAATACATTGTCAAGACCCTTCTCTGCAAGTAAATATGAGTTTAGAACTCCGGATGCTTTTCAGATATTAAGTATCATTGGCACCCCGCCTAGCTTACCACTAGGCAGTGTGAATAGGTTAGCTATAGCGCCAGATAATAAAATATTAAACAGCTATACTACTTGGAGTAATCTAACAGATCAAGATCAAACTCAGAAGCCTAAAGCAAATATCATTTTATTAAATAAAGGTTATGATGCCGCAAATAGATTTGCTACCTTCCAATATAGAATAGAATTTACTCAAGTAATAAACAAGCCAGTTTACTTTACAGCCTTAATGACAGAAAGCGGTATGATAGATTTACAAGAGACTAATGTAGATATTGATTCAAACTATGTCCATAAGCACGTACTTAGAAAGACAGTAGATGCATTTACAGGTATAAAGCTGGCTGATAATTTTGTGCCAGGGCAAACATTTCTTTTAAGTTTCACGACATCTATTGATTCAAAATGGAGAGAGCAAGGCATTAAAATAGTGAGCATATTAAATTTTAATTCTTTAGACGATAAGGTTGTATTGCAGGCGCACGAAGATTCTGTTTTATAAAATCAAAAAAATGAGTTCATTGAAAAAATTATATATAGTATTTACAGTTTTATTTTTGGCATTAGTCGGGGCAATTGCCTGCCAAATGGAAGATACAGATCCATATCACAGACGGATACTAAAATACAGATACACAAAAGATTCTCTTTATAAATTAGACCCTTCGTCACCCATTCAACGCAGTGAAAGAGTACAGTTTTATGGTCTTAGTTATTACAAACCAGACTCTAACTACAGGGTGGTAGCACAAGTAAATAGAATATCACCACCTAGACCATTTACACTAATGATGAGTAATGGATCTTCAGAGCAGTATCTAAAAGTTGCTGAATTGAAGTTTAAACTTAATGGACAGGAATTTCAATTGACAGGAATTCAACCACAAGAATTTAAAAGTGAGGAACAGAAAAGATATTTAGAATTAATGTTTACTGACCTTACTAACAATAAAACAAGCTATCACGGAGGCAGATATATAGAAGTAGAATATACACAAGGAAATCAGGTAATTATTGACTTTAACTATGCTTATAACCCCTGGTGTGCTTACAGCAACAATTCATATTGCCCCATTCCTCCAATTGAAAACAAATTGAATACTGAAGTAAGTGTCGGAGAACGTAAGTATGAAATGAGTAGTAAAATGAATTAAAGTCTGTAATTATTTAGCCCATTAGGGTTACTTTGCATCTTTATCGCAAATACAGATAGAGACAACAGCAGGTGAAGTTTTCATACAACAGAATTAATACACATTTAGGTACTTTTATTTCATTAGAAGTAATGTGTCACGCACTAACTACCATAGGATTAGAAGTAGAGGGGACCTCTCCATTTACAACGCTACCTATTGCAGTGCAAGGCATTATAATAGGTAAGATACTTGAAATTACAAAACATCCAGATGCTGATAAGTTAAACTTAACTAAAGTAGATGTGGGTAGCGGCAAAATACTAAACATAGTGTGTGGTGCAAACAATATAGAAGTAGGTCAAAACGTACCCGTAGCTACAGTAGGTACTACAATAGTACCAACAGCAGGTGACAGCTTTGTAATAAAAAAGACCAAAATAAGAGGACAAGAAAGCGAAGGAATGATTTGCGCCGAAGACGAAATCGGTCTAAGTGATAATCACGAAGGAATAATGGTGTTACCAGTTGAATATCAGGTTGGGGCATTATTATCTGAATTCATACATAAATATGAGGATACTACCATAGAAATTGGACTAACACCAAATAGGGTAGATGCATCAAATCATTACGGTGTTGCTAGAGATTTATCAGCCTATTTAAGGATTGACTTAAAAGAGTTAGCACTGGAAAATATAGCAGAATCAACAAAAGATTATAAAGTAGAAATTCAAGCTGTTCAGGATTGCCCTAGGTATTGTTGTATTTTGTTTAATAATGTAAACATTACAGAATCACCCGATTGGATAAAGAATTTTTTGTCTGTAATTGGTGTCAAGTCAATAAATAATATAGTCGATTTGACAAATTTTATACTTTTTGATGTTGGCCAACCACTGCACGCTTTTGATGCAGATACTGTTTTGGGTAGCATAATAGTCAGAAAGGCACATCAAAATGAAGAGTTATTAACATTAGATGGTGCAGTCAGAAAGTTAACCGCACAAGATTTGGTAATTGCCGATGAGGTTAAGCCATTGGCACTTGCAGGCATTATGGGTGGATATAATAGTAGAATTACACCTCAAACAAAAAGAATCTTATTAGAGATTGCTTATTTTAATCCTAACACCATTAGAAATTCAGCAAAATATCACGGACTTAATACCGATGCATCTTGGCGATACGAACGCGGAATAGATCCAATAGGAATTACCCAAGCTGCAATGCTCAGCATTCAAAACATTTTAGCTATAAGCCTAGCAAAAATAGACAGTAAGCTAATGGATTTAATTCCAATACCATTGCCAGATGCAATACTAATACAAATAACAACTAATTACATAAATCAGGTAATTGGAAAAGAATTAGCAAAAGAAGAAATAATAGATATATTGCAAAGGCTTAAAATTCAGGTAAAGGAACTTGATAATAAGTTGTACTTGACAATACCTCACTTTAAAGTAGATGTTACGAGACCAATAGACGTCGTAGAAGAAGTACTTCGAATTCACGGACTAGATAATGTTTCTGCATCATCGTCTATTGCATATCAAATTGAACACACTGCAACGTCGGCTAGATACGAGAAACTAAATCAACTAAAACAAAGACTTAGTAGTCTGGGGCTGTTTGAATCTCAATACCTTAGTTTTGGTATATTAGATACAAAGAATCCAGAACAAATACCATTGCTTAACCCAATGAGTGAGGAACTTGCAGCACTTTATACTGACCCATATTCACCAGGGCTTAAGTCAGTTATTTATAATCAAAATCGGAAACAATTTGATTTTGGTTTATTTAACATTGGCAATTTTAGTAAATTGGAAAATGCTGACTATAAAGAAGTAACTTATTTGTCTATTTGGCTAGACGGTCAAGCACTGCAATCAAGCCATTGGAGTAAAAAGACAGAAACACTAGATTTTTATAGTGTAGCAGGTCTATTAGAGTTTGCCATATTGGGATTAAGCTCTACTGTACGAATTAGTTATGCTGAAGTTGAAGACTCAGTTAACATTTTAAATAAGAAAAAGGTAATTGGTCAAATCAGAAATATTGCTAGTAAAAGTGAAAAAGATTTGCAAAATGATATATGGTATGCAAGTGTAAATTTATCTGTGTTGAACTTAGACTCTGCGAATGAATTTGAATTTAAAAGACTTTCTAAATACCCATTTGTAGAGCGGGACTTGGCACTAACAGTACCAGCTCAAGTAAAATATGAGGAAATATCAGCTATAATTAAAGGGTTAAATATCATTCATTTACAAGATTTATCAGTATTTGACGTATATAAGGGCAAACAAATGGATAGCAACAAAGTAAGCGTAGGTATTAGGTTAAAGTTTGAGGATAAAAACGCAACCTTAAGTGATAAAGTAGTAGATTTAGGAATTAGTAAAGTGATTAAAACACTTCAAGAAAAGCTTCAAATTACACTTAGAGCATAGGCATTATATGAATATATTAGAATATCAAATAGTTAGATTAAAGAAAAACATAGATAGTCTAATAAGTCAACTGCATACTGTAAGGTTAGAAAATGTGTCTTTGCGTGAAAAAACATTGGAATTAGAGAAAAATATAAGCGAAAAAACTTTAATTAACATTCCATTAAAAAATGAATTAAATTTGTCAAAAAGCAAGTCTTTGTCAGATGGTAATTCTGAGAGGTTGAAGTTTGTTGAGCATCAAATGACTAACTACATTGATGAGATGAACGAATACTTAGATGAACTGGAAATAAAGACCGCTATGAATGAAAAAGCAAGTATCCGTCACGATTAATATTGGAGGTATTTCATTTCCACTTAAGGCAGATGAAGATGAATTAGATTTACTTCAATTGGCAGTTAAATCTGTTAATCAACGGTTAAATAAATATAGAGAAGATTTTTCGATACCAAATAACAATAGCCTAATGCCACTAGTTGCTTTACATTTTGCATTAGAGTTGTTGAAAAATGAGAAAGATACAGAGCTAAACAATCAAGAAATTGGTACTCAGCTTTCTGTACTAAGTGACCAAATCGAAAACAATCTATAGTCTTAGTTTTCAAACATTTCGGTTAATTTTTTACCACTGATAACTTGTCTAAATATAATAATATATGGAGATAGTAATTGGTATTGGAATAGGTTTGGTAATCGGCGCGCTGGTTGCATTCCTTATAGCAAAAAGTTTATTTACAACTAAAAACAAGAATAACGATGTTTTGCTACAGGATAGAAAGACCGCACTAGAGTCAGAAATGCAAGAACGCCTAAAGTTGTTAGATGAAAAGAAGCAACTAGAAATGAAAAATAAGTTCCGGACTATGAAGGAGGAACAAGACAGAGAAGCCAATAAGCGTAAGGCTGAAATAGTCAACACTGAAAATAGAATTATTCAGAAAGAAAAAGATTTAAATAAAAGCTTAAACGAGTATAAGAAGAAAGAAGGCGACTTAGACAATGAGCGTAACAGAATTACCTCTATTAGAGAGGGACTTACCATAAAGCAAGATGAAGTTGATAAAATGCACAAACAGCAGGTTACACAACTTGAAAATATAGCTGGATTAAGTGGTGAAGAGGCAAAATTGCAGTTAGTAGAAAGTATGAAAGAGGAAGCTAGGTCTCACAGTAAAGTACAAATAAAGGAAATACTAGACGAAGCCAAATTAACTGCAAACAGGGAGGCTAAGAAAATCATTTTGCAAACCATACAACGATCTGCTACAGAGCAAGCTATTGACAACGCCATATCTGTATTTAACATAGAGAGTGACGAGGTAAAAGGTAGAATAATAGGAAGAGAGGGTAGAAACATCAGAGCACTAGAGGCAGCAACTGGAGTAGAAATTATAGTTGATGATACACCAGAGGCTATCATTTTATCTGCATTTGACAGTGTGAGAAGAGAGGTAGCAAGGCTTGCCCTACACAGACTGGTAAGCGATGGTAGAATACACCCTGCTAGAATTGAAGAAGTTGTAGAAAAAACAAGAAAGCAGTTAGAAGAAGAAATTATAGAAATAGGAGAGCGTACTTGTATTGACTTAGGAATTCATAACCTGCACCCTGAGTTGGTAAAACTTGTGGGGAAAATGAGATATAGAAGTAGTTATGGTCAGAACTTGCTACAACACAGTAGAGAAGTAGCAAATTTCTGCGCCATTATGGCTTCAGAAATGGGGCTAAATGCTAAGATGGCTAAAAGAGCTGGATTACTACACGATATAGGTAAAGTAAGTGAGGACGATCCAGAATTACCACACGCATTATTAGGTGCTAAATTAGCTGAGAAATATAAAGAGCATCCATCAATAATAAATGCGATAGGTGCCCACCACGATGAAATGGAAATGACTGATGCAATATCACCTATTATACAAGTATGTGATGCAATTAGTGGTGCAAGACCAGGTGCAAGACGCGAAGTATTTGAATCATACATTAAGCGTCTAAAAGATTTAGAGGCAATTGCAATGAGCTACGATGGTGTTCAAAAATCGTATGCAATACAAGCAGGTAGAGAGCTTCGTGTAATAGTTGAAAGTGATAGGGTGACAGATGAGTCAGCAGATTCTTTGGCTATGGACATCTCTAATAAAATACAAACTGAAATGACCTATCCTGGTCAAATAAAAATAACTGTAATTAGAGAGAAAAGAGCAATAGCTTATGCTAAGTAATTAACTTATTATAATAAGTGTACTGCAAATAGAAAAGGCTTAGAATTAAAACTCTAAGCCTTTTTACTTTTAATTTCTAATGCTAGCCTTATACTTTATAACTACCATCTGGTCTGTATCCTTTTCCTGTATCTACTTCAGATTTAATTGTATCTGTAGTGCCAACCATATCGTTAATTATGTTAACGAAACTGCCATTATTGGGTATTAATATTTTGGTATTGTAAGTCAAACTTTTCTCTACAGCTTCTATTTGTCTAAGCATTTGCGCATTACCTACAAAGTATTTTTCGGCTGCTTCATTTACCAGCCTTAGTGCCTCAGCCTTACCTTCTGCTTCTAGTATTGCTGCTTGTTTTACACCTTCAGCTTTTTTAATTTCTGCCCTACGTTGACCATCAGCTTGAGTTTCTAGTGCAGTTGCAAAATCTATTGCAGCAACTTTTTCATTTTCAGCTTTCACTATTTTATTCATAGTGTCTTGTACATCTTTAGGTGGGTCTATTTCTTTCAGTTCTGCACGTACTATATCTATTCCCCATCTAGAGGTTTCATCTTTTAGTACAGAAACCAAATCTTTATTTATCCTCATTCTTTCGCTGTTAGCACTTTTCAGTGTCAGCGTACCAATTATATTTCTCAATGTGGTTCTACTTAGGTTTACTATTTGGCTTTCTATGTTTTGAACATTATATTGAGAGTTCTTTACACTGATTTCATCTTCTCTAATTTTATAATAAACTTGCGCATCTACGTGAGCATTTAAATTGTCGATGGTGATGATTTCTTGTTTTTGCGCATCTACCATTTTCTCAGTTACATTTATTTGTACCATTTTATCTATAAATGGCAAAATGATGTGGAGTCCTGGATGGGCAAATTTTCTGTATTTACCAAAACGTTCTATTAGTCCACGATGGGTAGGTCTTATTACTTTAGCACCAGCTATGATGATAAATAGTGTAAAAAGAATGACAATGACGATTAAAAAAGTAGGCATAATGTAAAATGAATTGCTTTAAATAAATTTTGTAGTTACAAACAAAGCTATTATTTATTTATACCGTACCTTAATATTAGGTAAATAAAACTTAACCCTCAAAATACAGGCTTATAAAAGCTATCTGACTCTTTAAACTTTTAAAAGAGCCATTATAATTACCCTCATCGCTTACCTTTAAATCATTAAAACCTCTGCTCCATTTTATTTCTGGACTAAACTTGAAGAAAGGGAAATAAATGTCTAGTCCAAGTCCGTATTCGTAATTAAAATTAGATGGACCTATGGCAATACTGTTAGACAATTTATTGTTATTTGACTTGCTATCACTACTCAAATCATACCCGTAAGCCAAACCAGCAATAGTGTAAAATCGTATTGATCCAAATCTATCAGACTTAAATTTAAGTAAAAGTGGTAGATTAATTATGGCACTCTCTACGGGTTTGTCTATTTTAAACGAATTATCGTTTACAGTGAAGACAGCTTTTCTGCTAGACAATACTAAACTTGGAATGAATCTTAGGTCAAAATGCTCCATAAGTTCAGACTTACCTAAGTGCAAATTCATAACCCCACCCAAAGTGATGCCTGGACTTTTCTCAAAACTTACACTATTAAATGTATCAATCTTTTTAGAATACCAAGCCGGACTCATTTCATATTTAAAACCAGCTAGATTAGTCCCTATGGTAAAGCCAAAGTGAAATGTTCTAGCATAATCATAAAACAGTTTACTGTCTTTTGACTGAGCTTTGCCCAAATTGCTAAGAAGTAGTAGGCAAACTAAACTTATTTTGAAGCTTCGTATATTGAAGCTATTCCCATTGTTAATTCTTCGCATTTTGTATTTTTATAGCCTATCTCATTTAAAATGTTCAGCATTTCATCACCATAAGGGAACGCACCTACAGATTGTGGTAAATAGGTGTATGCTTTAGCATTTTTAGAAATCAACTTTCCGATTGCTGGCAAAATATTGTTAAAATAAAATCTGTAAATAGAGCCAAATAATTTGTTTTTTGGTTGTGAAAATTCTAAAATTACTAAAATACCTTCTGGTTTTAATACTCGCAGCATTTCGCTAAGACCTAAACGTAAATTTTCATAATTTCTTACACCAAATGCCACTGTGATTGCATCAAATGTATTGTCAACAAAGTTTAAATTTTCAGAATCACCCTGTTGTAGAGTTATCACGCTGTCTAAACCTTTGTTTATCAGCTTTATTTTCCCTTTATTTAGCATTCCTTGGCTGATGTCAACACCAACAATTTTAGAAGGATTTAATTCCATCATAGAAATGGCAAGATCTGCTGTGCCAGTAGCTACATCTAGTATGTAGGATGGTTTATGTGGTTTTAATATTTCAACTACACGTTTTCTCCACTTTATGTCAATTCCCAAGCTTAACACCCTATTTAATAGGTCATACTTTGGCGATATATCATCAAACATTTGTTGAACCTGTTCTTTCTTTCCTGTATCTGCTTTGTTATCAGGTTTTACCATTCTATATTTTTATCTAACTATTTTATATTCTTACTATAAATGAATATAAGCAAAGATAAGACCTGATAAGTAGTGCTGTACCTTTGTAGCTAAAGTATGCCACCTTGGATTCTATAGTTTTTGTTAAAAGTGCCCCATCTATTAAGGAATGTCCAACCGATAATATTCCAGAATTTGCCTTTATAGGCAGGAGTAATGTTGGTAAATCTTCACTAATCAATTTCTTAGCACAGAAGTCTGGTTTGGCACAAGTGAGTAGCAAACCCGGTAAAACAAAGCTAATGAACTACTTTAAGGTAGATGATGCCTGGCATTTAGTTGATTTACCTGGCTATGGTTACGCCATTGTTGCACAAACTAAACGATTAGAGTGGGAGGCAAGGTCTAAAGTTTACTTAAATAAAAGAGAACAACTAGTAAATGTATTTCTTCTAATAGATTGCTCTATACCACCTCAAAAGTTAGACATAGATATGATAAACTGGTTGGGCGAGCGTTCCATCCCATTTTGTATAGTAGCTACTAAAGCAGACAGAATAAAAGCTGTAGAATATGAGAAATGGTACTCCAGTTATCAAGAGAAACTTGCGGAAGTGTGGGAAGAATTTCCTAAATTAATTAAAACATCAGTCGATGATAAATTAGGTAAAGATGAACTCTATGAATATATAGGGTACTGTTTGAAAATGTGGGAGCAATATCGTCAAGATGCTTAATTTAAACACGTAAATTTGCTATATGTACACTGACACATTAGAGGATATAGGATTTATGACATCACAGGAACTTATAGATTTAGAGGGTAAATATGGGGCCCACAACTACAAGCCATTGCCTGTAGTGATAAGTAGTGCCTCTGGTGTAGATATGTATGATGTAGAAGGGAAGCATTATTTTGATTTTTTAAGTGCATATAGTGCTGTAAATCAAGGTCATTGTCACCCAAGATTGGTTAAAGCTATTCAAGATCAAGCTAATGTACTAACTCTGACCAGCAGGGCATTTTATAATGACAAACTTGGACCTACAGAGCAATATATGGCTGAACTATTTGGCTATGATAAAGTTCTGATGATGAATAGCGGTGCTGAAGCTGTGGAAACTGCCGTAAAACTAGCCCGTAGATGGGGCTATGATGTGAAACAAATTCCCGTAAATAAAGCCATAATCGTAGTAGCAGTAAATAATTTTCACGGTAGAACTACTGGAATCTTATCATTCAGTACAGATAAATTTACCAGAGATAGATTTGGTCCGACTATGCCAGGCTTTTTTATGGTCCCATTTGACGATACTGAAGCATTAGATGAGGCATTGAAAATGCCAGAAGTGTGTGGATTTTTAGTTGAGCCAATGCAAGGAGAAGCTGGGGTAATAGTTCCTCAAGATGGTTACCTAGCTAAGGTTAGAGAAATATGCACCAGACATAATGTGCTGTTTATGACCGATGAAATTCAGACTGGATTAGCTAGGACGGGGAAAATGTTAGCACAAGATTATGATGGTGTAAAAGGCGACATTCTTATATTAGGTAAGGCATTATCAGGGGGTATGTTGCCAATATCTGCAGTATTAGCTAATGATGAAATAATGCTGACAATTAAGCCAGGAGAACACGGCTCTACCTTTGGTGGAAATCCATTGGCGGCGGCTGTAGCACTTGAGGCTTTGAAAATATTAGTAGATGAAAACCTAGCAGAAAATGCTTTCAGATTGGGCCAAATATTCAGAGCTAAATTAGAAACACTAATAGGTACGGGAATAGTTACAACAGTGCGAGGCAAGGGATTGCTAAATGCCATAAAGGTTTATGACAATCACAATGAGCACGCTGGACTGGAACTATGTAAAGTGATGATGAAAAATGGTGTACTTGCCAAGCAAACCCATAGGAATATCATCAGGTTTGCGCCACCATTGGTTATAACCGAATCTCAATTAAACGAAGCTACAGATATAATTATCAATAGCATTCGTGAATATGAGGCTCATATAGCTGATAATTAAGATACCAGAACTTCTGACTCTATTGCTACATTAGATTGCTTATCTCTGTGTAGTTTTCTATCTGCAGCAGCTTTTACAAATGCTAAAAATATTGGATGTGGATTGTCTACAGTACTCTTTAGTTCAGGGTGAAACTGTGCCCCTAAGAAAAACGGGTGAGCTTTAATCTCAATTATCTCTACCAATTTACTTACAGGATTTATTCCAGACATTTTTAAGCCTGCTTTTTCATATTGGTCACGATACTTGTTATTAAATTCAAATCGGTGTCTATGTCGCTCCATTATTACGTTCTGACCATATATTTTGTGCGCTAGGGTGTTTTTTACCAATTCGCAAGGGTAGGCGCCTAACCTCATAGTTCCACCTTTAGCAGTCTTCTCCTTTTGCTCCTCCATTATGTCGATAACAGGTGAAGGTGTCTTAGGGTCCATTTCTGTGCTATGTGCTTGACTAAGTTTTAGTACATTTCTACCAAACTCTATTACAGCACACTGCATACCTAGGCAAATTCCAAAAAACGGGATACTATGCTCTCTCACATATTCAATAGCGAGAATCTTTCCTTCTATACCACGCTCTCCAAATCCAGGAGCAACTAGTACACCATCCAATAACTCTAAGTGTTGTGCAATGTTATCAGACTTTAATTTTTCACTGCTTATGTATTGTACCCTAACTTTTACATTATTAGCTGCACCAGCGTGTATGAATGATTCATTTATAGATTTATAGGCATCAGGTAGTTCAGTATATTTTCCTATTAGCCCTATATGTATTTCGTGATTATAATGTACTAGCTTGTCTAAGAACTCTTTCCAATTACTTAGATCTGGCTCTTGCTTTAATCCCCATTTTAACTTAGCTAAAACTACCTTGTCTAAGTTTTCTTTTTGCATTAGTAACGGTACTTCGTATATGCTATTAGCATCTATGGCTTCAATTACAGCATTTGGCTTAACGTTACAAAACAGGGCCAATTTCTTACGCATATCTTTAGGGATAGGGTATTCTGTTCTACATACCAATATATCAGGTTGTACACCTGTTTCTAACATAGTTTTTACGCTATGCTGTGTAGGTTTTGTTTTTAATTCTCCTGCTCCTTTTAGAAACGGTATATAGGTAAGGTGAATAACTAAGCAGTTGTGAATTCCCTTCTCATATCGCATTTGTCTAAGTGACTCTATATATGGTAGTGACTCTATATCACCCACAGTACCACCTATCTCAGTTATAATAATATCATATATGCCAGACTTACTTAATTTTTGAAATCTCATTTTGATTTCGTCTGTAATGTGCGGAACTACCTGCACAGTTTTGCCTAAATATTCTCCTTTTCTCTCCTTTTGGATTACAGTCTGATATACCTGACCAGTAGTTACATTATTTGCTTGACTGGTAGCTATATTCAAAAACCGCTCATAATGCCCAAGATCTAAATCTGTTTCTGCTCCATCATCAGTTACGAAACATTCGCCGTGCTCATAAGGGTTTAGAGTACCAGGATCAACGTTTATGTATGGATCAAATTTTTGAATTGTTACACTATATCCACGCACCTGTAGCAATTTAGCTAGGCTGGCAGCTATAATTCCTTTTCCCAAACTGGAGCTAACACCCCCTGTAACGAATATATATTTAGTCTTTGACATTGTATTAATTTTTAATTATATGGATTTCAGTGTTTTCATTTGTTCATAGTGCATTCTAGCCTTCTGCAGGTCGTCAGGTGTATCTACACTTATCATTATGTAGTTTGTTTCAGCCAAATACACGTCATAGCCATTGTATAGCCATCTAAGTTGTTCCAGCATTTCTTGCATTTCCCAGAGTGATACTGGTAATTGTACTATTTCTTTCAAAGCCTTAACACGATACGCATATATTCCAATATGCTTGTGATATGAATCAAGGTTAATGGCTCCGTTTCTAGCGAATGGTATCGGTAATCTGGAAAAATATTGTGCCTTATTATCCTTGTTTAAAATTACTTTAGCTGTATTTGTGCTTAGTAACTCTTCTTCATTTATAAAATTTTGATATAGTGTTGCTATATCTGCTTCGGTATTCCTTTGAAATACATTTATCAATGTGAGAAGCGGCTCTTGGCTAATAAAAGGTTCATCACCTTGTATATTTATAACTAAGTCAAATTCTTGCCCTAATGCCTCCAAATTATTCACAACCTCGCAACATCGTTCAGTTCCATTCTCGTGATTTTCATCAGTAAACATCACATTAGCACCGTGATTTTTTGCTATAGATTGAATTCTCTCGTGGTCAGTAGCTATATATACTTTTGTTGCAATATTTGCCTTGACTACTTCATCATACACGTGAAGTACCATTGGCTTATCACCGATTATACACAAGGGCTTATTTGGCAATCTGGTACTGCTCAACCTAGCAGGTATTATCGCTAATATTCTCACAATACTATGATTTCTTGTTGTTCACAATTATACCATCTGCCATTTTCAATTGTCTATCTGCCATTTCTGCAAGTGCAGTGTTATGGGTTACTATCAGAAATGTTTGATTTAATTCAGCTCGTAACTTATGAATTAGGCTATGAAGTAATTCTGCATTCTGACTATCTAAGTTTCCAGTTGGTTCATCTGCCAATACAACTGAAGGGCTATTAATCAATGCCCTAGCTATAGCGACTCTTTGTTGTTCACCACCACTTAACACACTTGGTTTGGTATTGGCTTTATCTGCTACACCCAATATTTCTAACAAATTTATAGCTGCTGACTTAAGCTCGGCATTCTTACGCCCAGCTATATAGCCAGGTATTGATACATTTTCTAATACAGTAAACTCTGGCAATAAATGATGAAATTGAAATATGAAACCAATATGCTTATTTCTAAATTCAGCTAGTTTTTTACTACTTAGTTTATTTGGGTCAATGTGGTTAATTTCTATCCAGCCATTATCAGGTGCCTCTAGTGTTCCTAATATTTGGAGCAAGGTGCTTTTTCCTGCACCGCTTGCACCAACTATAGCGACTATTTCACCGTGTTCTACGTGTAAATCAACCCCTTTTAAAATGGTTAAATTACTGTAAGATTTAAATATTTTATGTCCGGATATCATATCAGTCCGAAAACAAAGGTACAATTGCTAAAGCCTAATATTAAACAGGAATACCAATAATTACAAGGCAATAAATGCATCTACAGATTCTATTAATTTCTCTTTCCTATCTATCAGGCTAAAGTGGCCAGAATTCTTAAGCAAAATGCCTTTGTAACTATGCAGTCTTGTTACGGCACTTCTATATACATCTTTAATACTCAAATTTCTATGAAATACCTTATTGGGAATTAATTTATCTTCTAAACCATAACTAAGGTGTACGGGGCACTTTACTTTTTGCAATTCGTTAAGTATTGGGTTGGCTGTTATGAGTCCAACATAGAATTTCATATATTTCATTGACATACATCCATTAATTTGCCCTGCTATAATATCATCTTTGGTTAATTTCATCAAAGCTTCTGAGCCAGGTATTAACTGTACCATTTGTTGTAGTCCGACTATTTCCCATCTGGTAAATACTTCCATACCAGCTGGAGATATAAGAACTAGCTTTTCGACTAGTTCAGGATAATATAGCTGAAACCAAGTAGCACATTGCGCACCTAAACTATGACCGACTATTTGAATTTTATTACTAGTATTTTGTAGTACTAAATCCTTAATGCATTTACATATATCTTGAAAATTGAAATTAAGATCTTGTATTTCCGAACTGCCGTGTCCTGGCAAATCTATATTTATGCAATGATGTGAACAAGAGAAATGAGTTACCCAACTCTTCCATATTCTGCTATCACTATCTAAGCCGTGAATAAATAGAATTGAGATGCCTTGACCAGATAGAGTATAGTCAATATTAAATTTATGATGGATTTGAACAGCCATATTGAATAACAAAAAACCCTGCTCCATTTGTTAAGAAGCAGGGCCAATAATATTTTTTTAAAAAAATAAACTAGTTATCTCTTGATTTTAACCAAGATTCTACTGCTGGTGCTAATTCTTTTTGAGATCTACCCCCAACAAAAACACCGATATGTCCACCTGGAAATTTATATAATTCCGTGTCAGTACTACCTACTAAATCATTTAGTGCAATTGATGCACTAGGCGGTACCAAGTGGTCTTCTGATGCGTAAATATTTAATAGTGGCATATTAAGATTTTTCAAGTCAACCAGCTTACCCTCAATGATTAATTTATTTTCAGCTAATTTATTTTCTTGATACAATTCTTTCATAAACCTTCTGTAACATTCACCTGCTTGATTAGGACTATCGTTTATCCATTTTTCCATTCTCAAATAGTTCATCAGTTTATCTTTATCATCTATGATGTTCATTAAGTTCATCATTTTTCCAGCTTGCATCATTGGTTTCAACATAGAAAAACCGGCATTTAAGAAATCGCCATTTATTGTACCTTGACTATCAACAATAGTATCAAAGTTCATATCACGTGACCAACGGATAAGGAGACCATCGTTTTTACTGAAGTCAACTGGAGTGACTAGGGTAATTAGATTCTTTATTTTTTCAGGATGTAGCGCAGCATATATCACGCTAAACGTACCACCTTGACAAATACCCATTAAATTGATTTTATCTATAGATTCAGATTTTCTGATGAAGTCAACCCCGTCATTCAAATACATTTCTATATAATCGTCTAATGTCAAAAATTTATCAGCTTGGGTAGGGTAGCCCCAATCCATCATATAAATATCAAGTCCTAAATTCAATAAATTTCTAATATAGCTGCGATCTGGCTGGATGTCCATCATATCCTGACGATTTACCAAGGCATAAGAAATTAAAACAGGTGTTTTAACTTTTATTTCAGCATCATTTTTATAATGGTACATTTTAACCTTGTCTAACTGCCAAACCAGTTCTTTCTGAGCTGTGGCTACATCTACATTTTCAATTTGACTAAGGTTTTCATACCCTTTAGCCATTTTTTGTAGCATATCAACCCAGGTGTCCATTGGGTTTTTTAATTCTTCCGTATTTTCTGACATTTATGCTTTTTTAGCAGTTTTAGAATTGCTAACTGGCTTAATTGCAACTTCTTGAGGTTCTGGTGTAGTAGTAGTAGCTTCTTCGTGGTGAATAGGGTTAGGATTGTGTACCATTGGCTCTTGATGGTTAGGGGTAGTCTTCATTGCTTCCATTTCTTTTTCTAGGCTGTGAATACGTTTGCGCAAGTCATAGTTGCTCAAATAGATTTCATCAGCTTCAGACTTACGTACTAATGGTAATGGCTCCATCATTATTTCCATAACTTCAGAATTTTTAGCTTTTATATCAGCAGATATATTTACTAGGTCACCTTGAAGTTTACTGTATTCATCTGTAGCAAATAATTCTTCAAATGATTTACCACTTTGGTTTAACCACTCACTGTACATATCATTGAAATCTTTGAATTTGTCGCCATTTTCATATTTCTCGGTCACTACTTTCATAAAGTTATCAAGAGCATTTTGACCTTTGTGATAAATATGATATTGTAGTTCAGTTAGTTTTTGAAAACCATCAGTATAGTTTTTGCTAACGTCAGCTATTTTCTCCATCATTTGACGGTTCTTATCATCAGGCATTAGTTTAGAAAATGGCGCAACCATAGCTGTAAAATTCTTTTGCATTTCTTGCATCATACCACTCATATTATTCATTTGTGGTAACACCATTTCGTTCATAGAATTCTGAATATTCTGCATCATTTCAGGATTGTTCATAGACATCATTGTTTTACTCCAATTGTTCATTAGGCTATTCATATTGATGTTTACTTGATTCAAATCAAATACTTTGTCTAAGTATGATTTAAATTGATTCATATCTACCATTTTTTGAAACTCGTCTGCATTCCATCCGTTTACGTTCATTTTTTCGAACATTGGTTGCCACATTTTAGCCATCATTTGGTAGGCTTCCATACCACTTTGCATAGACTTATAAGCGTTGTGCGAAGTTGAATTCACCATATTTGGCATATCAAATGGGTTTGTAATATTACTCGTCATATTTTTAGACCAGTTTTGTGTAGAATTCATCATTTCATTCTGCCAATTTTTTGCAGTTTCGGTAAAGTTTTGAGTAGCATTATTTACATATTGGTCATTAAAATTCTTAGACCAATTCATCATATTTTCATTCAAACTATTCTGCCAACTGTTCCAATTATCCATCATTTTGGTCCACATTTCTTTTTGATTGTTAACATTTTCGTCCATTTTGGTACGACCATTTGCCGTAGTATCTTCTACAGTTTGATTGAACTTATTCATCCACTCTTGACCCTTTTGGAAAAAAGTATCCATATTTGTTTGTTCGCGTACAGTAGAACTCATATTGTTCCATTGGTCTAAAATATCTCTCTGGTTTTTCATCCAGTTATCAAAGTAAGATTGATTATTTTCCATTGTTTTTAAGTATGTATTAAAATATGTTGCAAAGGTAGTAATATATATTATCAATATATAAACATCGTGTAATCAAATGGTTAAGCTATTCATTTGGTAAATTAATTTACCTATTTAACATTATAGTAAAGTCTATTTCTTAATATCGTAACTATATTTACGTATTAAAGTATTTTAACTATAATGATAGAACAAGGACAGATTTACCGTCACGATTTCAAGTTTACTCAAGAGGAAGTAGCCTTATTTGCGCAAGTAACAGGTGACAAAAACCCAATCCATTTAGATGCAGAATATGCAGCAACTACTATGTTTAAAGTTCCTATCGTACACGGGTTTTTAGGTGGAGCTATATTCTCAAAAGTATTCGGAACATTATTCCCAGGTGAAGGGACTATTTATTTAAAACAAAGTATGGCATTTGTAAAGCCAATGTATGTAGATACTGACTATGAGGCTGTATTTACTGTAATTGAAGTAAATAAAGAAAAGCATAGAGCAACTGTTGAGACCATATTACAAGGTAAGAAAGATGGTGAAGCTACTGTAAAAGGTGAAGCTACTGTAATGAATACAAGCGCAATCTAGTTAGCAATAAACTACAGATACTGAATTCTATAGATTAACTCTCTAGTTAATTCTGAATCTTCTGTGCCGGCATCATTTACACCTTTAAATCGAAGATCGTATTCTTGGATTAATTGCATAATGTTAATAAGTTTGTGTCCATAGTTTTTAATGGCATTTAGGTATTCATTTTTGCCCCAAGGGTTAATGCCCAACTGTTTAAAGGTGTCATCGCTGGTGCTTTTACTTAAATGTAATGCTAAAGCTTTTGAGAAAAAAGAATACATTGTACCTACTATATAGGGCATAGGAAACTCCTTATGGTTAATAGAAAAGTAATTAGATAGATTTGCAATCTGGTTATGATTTCTACTAGATAATGCTCTATTTAAGTCAAATAAGGTATAGTCTCTTGTTTTGCTGATGTTATCAATAATCATTTGTTTATTAATTACATTATTGCCTTCTAATAACCCAGAACTTAATCTTGTTACAGCATTTGCCAAAGTATCTAATTGGTCGCCAACAAATTCTATTAGGGAATTAGTTGCCTCCGCTTGAATTACTACTTTATTTATTTCAGCTTGCATCTTTACAAAGTCATTCAACTTTGCCTCTGGCAATGCTTTAGACTCAAACATTACTGCATTTTTCTCAATAACTTTATAGGTTTTCAACCTTTTGTCCAGACTTTTTTGTTTGTGAGCAATTACCAAAAGGGTGCTGGTGACTGGGTGACTAAAGTACTTTTCTAGTTTATCGAATCCCTTAAAGTTTTGCGCCTCTTTAACTATTATTACTTGCCGCTCGCTCATCATTGGGTATCGCGTGCAAGCATTGTATAGATCCATATCGCTTATGTCTTTACCATAATACACTGCTTGGTTAAAACCTTTCTCTGCATCTGATAGTACATTAGTTTCTATAAAGTCAGATATGGCATCAATAAAATAAGATTCTGTACCGTGCAGAAAATAGACTGATTCGTATTTTCTTTGTTGTAGCGACTTTATAATTTGCTCAAATGATTGGCTTGCCATTTTAGATGGTTTTTAATATGAAATTATGTTTTCCTGAATTTGAAATGAAATTGAGATCCACTGGTGAAACGAAATTAATATATGATGTAATACGAAAAATATGGGTAAAGTTAACACCTGAGGAATTTGTAAGGCAACACGTCATTCACTTCTTAATGGAAATAAAGAAGGTTCCTGCTTCATACATTAATATAGAATCTTCTGGAAATAAACTGAATAAACAGCGAACTGATATAAGAATCTATAATAAATTGGGTGGAGTTTGGCTAGTTGTAGAGTGCAAAAGTCCGACTATTGAAATAAATAATCAAACACAAATACAAGCAACTCAGTATGCGCATAAGTATAGAGCTGACTATATGATGCTGACTAATGGAGTTACCATAGTTTATGCTCATCTAAATGAAAGGCTATACACTCAGTTGTTAGATATTCCTAACTTTAGTTAAAGCCTCTTTTAGTTAATTCGTCTCTTAGCTTGGCAGCAACTATATAGTTTTCATCTTCAATTGCTATCTCCAATAGTCGATCCAGTTCTGATTTATCCATACTAGTATAATCAGTTTGGGACTTTTCCCTATTAGACTTTGGTGATGGTGTATTTTCTTTATTAGCAACTGGTTCAGGCTGATCCTCCTCATTTAAAGTTATTCCAGCTTCGTTCATTATACTTTCGTAGGTATAAATTGGGCACTTAAACCTGACAGCCAATGCAATAGCGTCGCTGGTTCTAGCGTCTATTACTTCTTCTGATGTACCATTATTGCAAATTAAATAGGCGAAGAATATTCCTTCTTCTAATTTGTGAATTATTGCCTCTCTAATTGTGATGTTAAACGAATCTGAGAGGTTTTTAATCAAATCGTGCGTCATTGGTCTGGTTGGTATTATCTTCTCAATTTCTATAGCAATAGCTTGAGCCTCAAATACACCAATGATAATAGGTAGTTTTCTATCGCCATCTACTTCCTCTAATATTAAAGTATATGATGTGGCAATTTGCCCTGATGAAATCCCCAATATTTGGAGTTCTATCTTATTGTCTTCAGATGCCATTAGCTATTTGCTTTCACTTTTTTTGCAGCTTCTATTAACTTAGGTAATACATCAAATGCGTCACCTACAATACCATAATCTGCTGCTTTGAAAAATGGAGCATCCTTGTCTTTATTTATTACTACAATCACCTTACTGTTGCTTACCCCTGCTAAATGCTGTATTGCACCACTGATTCCAATGGCAATATAAAGATTAGGTGCAATGGTGATACCAGTTTGGCCTACGTGTTCAGAATGAGGACGCCAACCTACATCGCTAACAGGTTTACTACAAGCAGTTGCTGCATTTAATAGATCTGCCAATTCCTCAACCATTCCCCAGTTTTCTGCACCTTTCATACCTCTACCTGCAGATACGACACGTTCAGCCTCAGTTAAGTTTATTTTTCCTTTTTGTCTTTCTGTTTCAGTGACAGTAAGCGGGAAATCTTGAGCTGAAAATTCAACATTAAGCACGTCTGTTGTCAAATTTGCCTGGCGTTCAGTAACGTGGTAAGAATTTATACCGATGCTAATAACTTTATTAGGAGCCAAGATGTTAAAGTATCCAAAACCCTTGCCTGAATAAATTGATTTCTTTACTACGAATCCGTCCTCTGTGTTTGGCAATCCAGACACATTATTTACTACTGATGCACCCCATCTGGCTGCTAGCCTAGGTGCAATAGATTTACCGGCAAATGATGCAGATAAAATAACAATTGTCGCATTAACCTGATTTACAGCCGCTGATAATGCTGTTGCAAATGAACCACTGTAAAAATTAAGTAACTTAGGTTCTACTATGGTTATGAAGTGAGTAGCTCCATATTTACCTAATTCATCTATATTTGAGATGGCAACATTTGATATGCTGACCACGTGTAAAGGTAATCCAAGCTTTTTAGCTAAATCAAACCCATAAGTAAGTGCTTCAAAAGCTGGTTTATGGAAAGTACCATCTATACTTTCAGCGTAAACTAATACTGACATAATTAAATTTTTTGTTGTTAAATGATTTTAATGTCATTATGCAAAATGTCTATTAATTGACCAGCATTTTCAGCTTCAATTAGTTTGACACCACTTTTTGCGATTGGTGCTTCAAATTCTACCAGTTCAACCATATTGATAAGATTAGTAGGTTCAAGAACTGTTAATGGTTTAGATTTAGCAGACATTATTCCCCTCATATTCGGAATTTTAGGCTCAGCCAGTTCTTTGGTAGCAGATATAACTATAGGGGTATTGGCCAATTCTAAATTTTGCTCCCCACCGTCTATAAACCTTTTAAGCTTTATTGTATCAGGTGTGATATCAATGTGAGACACATAGGCAATGCTAGGAATGCCAACATACTCAGCTAATAAATCACAAAGCTCAGCGCCATTAAAGTCAATAGATTCACGACCAGTTATGATTAAATCATATTGATTTTGTTTGACTATTTCGGCTATTAGTTGTGCTACATACTGCGCATTATAGGGAGTAGCATTTATCAGAATAGCTTCATCTGCACCCACAGCCAATACCTTTCTTAAAATAGGTTCAGCTGATTTATCACCAACGTGAACTACCGTAAGGTATGCGTTGTTGGCTTCCTTAATGTTCATAGCACTAGCAAGCGCGTGATCATCATAGGGATTAAGTATGAAAGTTACATTGGCCTGCTCCAATGATTTTTTATCTGCAGTAAAATTTATTTTTGCTGTAGTGTCTGGTGTGACACTGGCACACAAAAGAATTTTCATTCTTTATTATAGTTATTATTTACGCAAAAATATAAAAATTTGAACCAGCCTACGAATAGAATTAACGCTTTATTAAAAATTCTTGAAAATGAGCCGAATGATGAGTTCTCATTGTATGCTTTAGCATTAGAATACCGTTCTGTAAATGATGATATTTCTGCTATCAATATGTTAGATAAATTAGTAATTAATCACCCAAAGTATTTACCAGCTTATTATATTCTAGCTGAATTGTTAACAAAGCACGATGCGTTTTATAAAGCAATACAAATAGCGAAAGAAGGAAAGCAACTCGCCTTAGCCCAAAAAAATATGAAGACTGCTGGCGAATTGCAAACATTGATTGATATGTGGTCAGATGACTAGGTGGAATTTTAAAATGGGGCTGAATCGCTAGCTGAAACATCATTTTCATCGTTCATTCTGCTTTTTCTTGTTATAGCAGCCTTAAATCCTGAATTATTGTCTTCTAATTGATGGCTAGAAGAGCCAGCTGCCGCATAGAATCCATTGCTATCTGAGTTTTGAAACCTTGCAAACTTTTTTTCGTAATACAGATTCACTGTTTGAGTAGATCCGTGCCTATTTTTTGCAATAATAATTTCAGCTAATCCCTCTGTAGATTGATTGTTTTCATCTACATCTAGGCCATAGTATTCAGGTCTATATATAAACATTACTTGGTCGGCATCTTGCTCTATAGACCCAGATTCCCTTAGATCGCTTAACATTGGTCTTTTACTAGTTGCAGATCTCATTTCTACTTGACGGCTTAACTGGGAAAGAGCAATAACTGGTATTTGCAATTCCTTAGCTAAAGCCTTAAGAGACCTGCTTATGGCACTGATTTGTTGCTCCCTATTTCCCTCTTTACCCCCGCTCATCAGCTGCAAATAGTCTATAATTACCATAGATATATTATTATTTGCCTTCAACCTTCTACATTTTGCACGCAAATCAAAAGTAGATAAGGCCGGGGTATCATCTATAAATATTGGCGCTCGACTTAATTTCTCAGTACGTTTATGCAATTGTGTCCATTGATAGTCAACTAAATTTCCTTTGCGTAAAGAATCACCTTCAATTTCTGACTCGCTACTTATCAACCTCATTACCAATTGCACGGACGACATTTCTAGACTAAATACGGCAACAGGTTTGTCAAAGTCAACAGCAGCATTTCTTGCTAAACTCATTACAAAGGCAGTCTTACCCATACCAGGTCTAGCTGCCATTATTATTAAATCAGAGTTTTGAAATCCACCTGTCAATCTATCTAGGTCAGTAAACCCACTAGGTACTCCACTTAGCTTACCTTCATTCTTTCTTAATTCTTCTAATTGCTGGGTAGCTTGAGCTAATAGTTCAGATATTTTCTCAGTGTTGCTCTTTAGGTTAGACTCTGTTATATCAAATAAACTTTGTTCTGCTTTGTCAAGTAGGTCAAAAACATCGTTGGTTTCATCAAAAGCAGCATCATTTATTAACCTAGCAAACGATATTAATTGACGCTTTGTGTACATCTGTGATACCAATCTGGCGTGATATTCTATGTGCGCTGACGAACTGACACGTGATGTCAGATTAGTAATTATTATTGGTCCTCCTACAGCGTTTAACAGGTCTTGTTTCCTCAATTCTGCCACGACCGTTAACATATCAATAGGTTGAGAATTGGTGAAAAGATCTCTAATTACTTTAAATATTAATTCGTGCTCTTTCTTATAAAAACTTTCTGGTATAAGTATGTCTAAAACGTCACCTACAGCTTGATTATCAAGCATTAATGCCCCAAGAACAGCTTCTTCTATTTCTAGAGCTTGTGGGGGCATTTTACCAGGTAAATGAGATACGTCTCCAGTCTGAAATTTAGTTTTTGCGAAAGTTTTAGGCTTCCAAGTATTGTCTTTTT
Organism: Bacteroidota bacterium; assembly: GCA_034440515.1. Lineage (GTDB taxonomy): Bacteria > Bacteroidota > Bacteroidia > CAILMK01 > CAILMK01 > JAWXCF01. Next base: position 20,131 of record JAWXCF010000074.1, on the reverse strand, counting down.
GATTTTCCATTTGGTGTATTCGTATTCATAAATTTTTTAAGGATAGCAAAGATATATTGCATTCCAAAGCCATAATGAGGGGTAGATAATTTGTGCATAAATAAAAATTAAACCGATTTTGTCTGAAAAAAATAGAAGAAGTAATAGGTTGACAGCTAAAATAAATACTTAATATTGGGAACACCTTTTGCAATTAGCATTAGTTGTATAAGTAGATTAACTTTGATTGTCAAGAATGCCAATAAAACTATTATCTAGTTTATGTGGTTGTTGATGGTAGGGTAATACCTAACTTGTATCTCATTTATAAACAATAAAAAGGAAGAATTTTGAGTTCAATGGAAGCTAAATTTTCACCCAGAGTACGTGATGTAATAAGCTATAGCCGAGAGGAAGCCATCCGTTTAGGCCACGATTATATTGGAGCAGAGCATCTGTTACTGGGTTTGATTCGTGAAGGCGATGGCAAGGCAATCAAAACCTTATCTAATATGGATGTTGACTTGTCTAGACTGAAAAAAGCTGTAGAAGATGCCATAAAAAATACGGCCTCTCATAAAGATATTACAGGGAACATACCACTTACTAAACAAGCCGAAAAAGTTTTAAAAGTAACTTATCTTGAGGCTAAAATTTTTAAAAGCGAAATAATTGGGACCGAGCATTTACTGCTAAGTGTACTACGTGATGAGGAAAATGTTGCAGCACAATTGCTCCACCAATTTTCAGTTACTTATGATGGCTTTAAAGAACATTTGGAAGATAATTATTACGGACCTAGGGGCGAATTCCCTGCTGATTCTGGAGACGATGACTTCGGAAGAGAGCAAGATAGGGGCGGATTTTCTGGTAACGTAGGCTCAGGTAGGAAAGGCGATGTAAAAAGCAAAACCCCAGTTCTTGATACCTTTGGAAGAGATTTAACCCGCGCTGCAGAGGACGGTAAATTAGACCCAATAGTAGGTAGAGAGCAAGAGATAGAGCGCGTCTCTCAGATATTAAGTCGCCGTAAAAAGAATAACCCAATACTAATAGGTGAGCCTGGTGTAGGTAAAACAGCAATTGCTGAAGGATTAGCACTAAGAATTACCCAAAGAAAAGTAAGCAGGGTGTTGTTTAACAAAAGAATAATTACTCTTGATTTAGCCTCACTGGTTGCTGGTACTAAGTATCGCGGTCAGTTCGAAGAGAGAATGAAGGCTGTGATGAATGAGCTTGAGAAAAATAAAGATGTAATCTTGTTTATCGATGAAATTCACACAATTATAGGTGCTGGTGGTGCAAGTGGTAGTTTAGATGCTAGCAATATGTTTAAGCCTGCATTGGCAAGAGGTGATATACAATGTATCGGCGCAACAACTTTAGATGAATATCGTCAATATATAGAGAAAGATGGTGCACTAGAGCGTAGATTCCAACAAGTAATGATTAACCCTGCTTCTAATAGTGAAACGGTTGAGATATTACACAACATTAAGGAGAAATACGAAAGTCACCACGGAGTTGATTACACTGATGAAGCAATTGTGGCTTGTGTAAATATGAGTGAGCGGTATATTACTGAACGTTTTTTACCAGACAAAGCCATAGATGTATTAGATGAAGCAGGAGCGCGTGTTCACATTACCAACATTCACGTACCAGAAAATATATTGGAGCTTGAAAAGCAGATTGAAGATATAAAACTAGAGAAAAATAAGGTTGTTAAAAGTCAACATTATGAAGAGGCAGCAAAACTTCGTGATAGAGAAAAACAACAAATAGAGCAATTAGAAACTGCAAAAAGAGAGTGGGAAGAAGAGTCCAAGAAACAACGCTACACTGTAAATGAGGAAGATATTGCAGAGGTTATCAGTATGATGACTGGCATACCTACCAAACGTATAGCACAAAGTGAAGGGCTTAGACTATTGAATATGGAGCAAGAACTTGAAGGCTCTGTAGTAGGTCAGAATGATGCCATTAGGAAATTAACCAAGTCAATACAAAGAACTCGTGCTGGTCTAAAAGATCCGAATAGACCGATAGGTTCATTTATTTTCTTAGGTCCAACTGGTGTAGGTAAGACAGAATTAGCTAAAGTATTGGCCAAATATCTATTTGATAATAATGACGCTCTAATCCGTATCGATATGAGTGAATATATGGAGAAGTTTGCCATAAGTAGATTGGTTGGTGCCCCTCCAGGATATATTGGATATGAAGAAGGTGGACAATTAACTGAAAAGGTAAGACGTAAGCCATATTGTATCATCTTACTTGATGAAATAGAGAAAGCTCACCCAGATGTGTACAATTTATTACTACAAGTATTAGATGAAGGGTTTTTAACAGATTCATTGGGCAGAAAGGTTGACTTTAGAAATACGGTCATCATAATGACCTCCAATATAGGTAGTCGTCAGCTAAAAGACTTTGGAAAAGGAGTAGGTTATACTACAGACAACAAAGAAAAAGGCGCTGATGAATACACCAAAACTGTAATAGAGGGTGCATTGAAACGTACATTTAGCCCAGAGTTTTTAAATAGGATTGATGATCTAATTATATTTAACTCACTTTCTGAGCCTGATATCGAGAAAATAATTGATATACAATTAGAGTCTCTTTACTCTAGAATTAGACAAATTAAATACGAGTTGTCTGTAACCAATGAAGCAAAACTATGGCTAGCTAAAAAGGGGTATGATCCTAATTATGGTGCGAGACCATTAAGAAGGGTAATTCAAAAAAATCTTGAAGACCTAATAGCTGAGGAAATCTTAAAGTCTGATATTAAAGAAGGCGATAGAATAATTGCTGACTTAGGTAAAGATGCAGACCAAAAAGATGTAATCACAATTAAAGTAGAGCCAAAAGCTGACTCCACTGACCAAAAAGATGAAAAGTCAGCAAAAGATAAGCCATCAAGTAAAGGAAAGAAAGATAAAGATTCTGAAGTAGATGAAAAGGAATAAATAAGAATTCCTAATAAATAGAAAAGCTCACCTAATTTAATTAAGTGAGCTTTTTTTTATGGTTATGAGTTAGTTAATTATACTTGAGTTCCAAATTTTTGCATAACTTGCTCACTTACACCCATCATAGAGAATCCTCCATCGTGATACAAGTTTTGCATAGTCACCATTTTAGTGTAGTCGCTAAATAAACTAATACAATAGTTTGCGCAATCTTCGGCAGTAGCATTACCAAGCGGGCTCATTTTCTCAGCATAATCTATAAATGCATCAAAACCACTTACTCCACTTCCTGCAGTAGTTACTGTAGGACTTTGGCTAACAGAATTTATTCTAACCCCTTTAGTAGTGCCATAGTGGTAGCCAAAACTGCGAACGATACTCTCTAACAAAGCTTTAGCTTGGCTCATCTCAGAATAATCTGGAAATACTTTTTGCGCAGCTATATATGTAAGTGCAACTACGCTACCCCCTTGTGCAATAGCATCTAGTTTCAAAGCAGTTTGCAATACTTTATGAAGTGATACAGCAGATATGTCTAAAGTTTTCATCATAAAGTCATAATTTAGAGCAGTAAAAGGATTATTTTTTCTGATATTCATAGACATTCCAACAGAATGTAATACAAAATCTACTTTACCAAACTCTTCTTTTGCAGCTGTGAAAAGATTCTCAAGTTCTACTACGACTGTAACATCTGCAGGAACTATTTTAGAAGAGGTTTCCTCAGCTAATTTATTTAATGAACCTAATCTAAGGGCTAAAGCTGTGTTGGTTAATATAAACTTTGCACCTTCTTCGTGTGCCTTTAGGGCAACTTTCCAAGCGATTGATTTTTCGTCTAATGCGCCGAAAATGATACCTGTTTTACCAGATAAAATATTATTTGACATAATTAAATATTTATTGAATTAAGATATTGGGGTAAAAATAACTGTTAATTACAAATAAACTAAACAGCAGCTAATAATTGCCTAGCACTTTCTTGTGCAGCTAAATTATCTACTTGACCTGATATCATATTAGCAATTTCAATAATACGCTCATTATCATTTAACTCTTTGATATAGGTAGCTGATGAGTTACCTGTACTGTCTTTATAGACCCGATATTGAGAATTTCCTTTTGCTGCTACTTGCGGTTGGTGGGTTATGGCAAAAACTTGCTTACCTATGGCCATTTTTTTCATCATTTCACCTACTTTTACACTTACAGTACCTGATATGCCAGTATCTATTTCATCAAATATGATGGTTGGTAATGAGATTTTGTCACTCAATATTGCTTTTATCACCAACATTATCCTAGACATTTCTCCTCCACTAGCTACTTTCACAACGTCATCTAGACCAATACCTTTATTTGCAGAAAATAAAAACTTTAAATTATCAAGTCCATTTTCTCGTACTTCCTTAGTTAGGCTAAATTCTAATTGTATTTGAGCGTCTGGTATTCCAATTTGCTTTAATCGTGTGACCATCTCTTCACTTAAAAGCTTAGCAGAATGTTCACGAGTACTGTGCAAGCGCTCAGCTAAAGCAACAAGTTTCGTCTTGCTGGCACGTTGACTATCTTTTAGTTCAATAAATTGATCGTCAATACTTTCTATCTGTTTGATTTTCCCTTCGAAATACTGAATTTTCTCTAAGTATTCAGCGAATGAATTAATTTGGTGCTTTTGATATAAAGCATAAATATTGGTCAGTCGTTCATCTATTAGAATCAACTTATTATCATCAGCATTAATTGAGTCAGCGTAATTGCTAATGTCTGAATTCAATTCTTTTAACTCAAGCCATTGTGAGTTAATTCGATTATAAATGTCAGCTAAGTTTGAATTAATCCCTACTAAACTCTGGCTTAGCCTTAAGTTTTGAGACAATTGGTTGATTATGCTCTGCTCATCATTTGCCAAGCTATCATTGATACTATTTAATTGATTAAGAATATTGCCTGCATTAGAAAGAGTTGTTTGCTCCTCTTCTAACTGTTCTAACTCTTTATCCTGAATGTTCAGTTTAGATAATTCATTATACTGAAATTCGTTATAATCTAGCTCCTTTTTTGCTTCTAAGGTACTAGCTTCAAGTTTTCTAAGTTCAAAACTTGTCTTTTTCAATTCTGTCAATATCAACTTATATTCCTCTAATAAATGCCCGTTACCTGCATATATATCAACAATTTCTATTTGATAATTAATATCCATTAATTGTGCTATATGCCTTTGACTGTGCACATCTATTAATTGGTCGGTGATTGCCTTAAGCACTATCAGATTGACAGGTGTATCATTAATAAATGATCTTGATCTGCCACCTGTAGATATTTCACGTCTTATTAGGGAAATTTCCTCATAGTCTAAGTCGTGTTCTAAAAATATACCTTGTAAATTATAGTTGGCAATACTAAAAGTACCCTCCACCACACACTTTTTATCAGCATATCGCATTACAGAAGTTTCAGCCCTATTACCAGATAGTAAACCAATTGCACCAATTATGATTGATTTACCCGCTCCTGTTTCTCCTGTTATAGTTATTAATCCAGAAGAAAAATCTATTTCTAAATCTTTAATTAAAGCGTAATTCTGAATTTTTAGACTTAACAGCATAAATTGATTTCAGGACTTAGCAGGCTGGAATTCTATCCCCATATCTGTTGGCATTTACTATATCTGTTTCCATAAGTAAGGTTCTGGCTTTACATCTAATTTCAGGATCAGCCTGGGTAAACAAATCTATTATCTCTAACCACTTAGATTCAAAAAATATCTTATTTATTGCAACATTTGGGAATTGCCTTCTGCTATCTTTTAACAACTGTACACTCTCTACCACAGCTTGCAAACCTTTTACATTATCCTCTGCCATTAGGTCCAAGCCTTTTCTATAATAAATGTATAGAGCTTTGCGAATTGGTCTGTATTGTTCATTATTTAGATCAAATGCAATATGGTAGCGATTCCTTTCATTCTTCTCAAGAGCATTCCAACCATCAGCGCCAGAACTTTGGGCACTATTTACTATATTCATCGCCTTTTGAAAATATGGAGTACCGCCATATTCAGTATAGGTATCTGCATCATAACCAATAATTGTATAAGCATAAAATGCAAGTAGGGTAGTCAACTCATTATTATATACGCCTTCTGTATATATCAATTGCTGTGATGCTTGATAGTTGATATTGAAGTTTTTATCTAATATTAAGAATGAATTGCTAATGTAACTGGTACCATACACAGGTCTTGAGGCACTAACTTGTATGCTGCCAGACAACTGACCAGAATTTTGATCTGCTACGGTAAGGGTTATTAGTATGTTACATTCTATTTTCTCAGCAGGAGTGTAGGTCTCATTTGTCCAGCGTTTTGTATTAAGAAAGTCTATAATACTTCCTTGCAAATTTATCAATATGTCTTTATTAGTCAATTGAATTTGGGGATTAAGTATCTGTACCTTACAGTTTAACTCTTGTGCAGAAAGTTGACCTGCAAAAAGGAATGAAAAAAGGGAAAAAACTATAATGAGTCGCATAATTACGCAGTGTCGCTGTGAAAGTAATGTAAATATGTTTCTTATAGTTTTAATTATTTAATATCGTCTGAAATATATCGCTTGCAACATCAGTTTTAGATTTTGCTGTAAAGTTAAATACTTCACCAGTTTTTTTAAGTATGCTTATATGGTTTGTATCAAGAGCAAAACCTGCTTTTTCATTTTCCAAAGTATTTAAAACCAGCCAATCGCAACCTTTTCTATTTATTTTTTTTTTAGCGTTAATTAATGCATTATCAGTCTCTAGTGCAAATCCAACAACTATTTGATGGAACTGCTTATTATCAGAACACCATTTTAGTATGTCTGGGTTCTTTATTAAGTGTAAAGTCATAGAATCTTCTTCAAATGACTTTTTTATTTTTACTAAAGACTGCTCACTTACTTTAAAATCGCTTACTGCTGCTGACATTATAATCAAATCTGCATCTTTAAATGTTTCCTTAACCTTTGCTAACATTTCTTCTGCAGTTACCACATCGTAAATTTTCAGTTTATTATTAGTTTCGGGTTTAATTGCTATCGGACCAAGTATTAATTTTACCTCTGCTCCTAAGCTAATGGCACTATAGGCTAACGCCAATCCCATTTTACCTGAACTTCTATTACTAATATAGCGAACAGGATCAATTGGTTCTTGTGTAGGACCAGCTGTAATTAAAATCCGTTTTTCAGATAACTGCCCCACAATACTTTAGACAAATAATTTGTTGATATATGCATATATATCTATAGGCTCTGCCATTCTACCTACACCAACCAATCCACTAGCTAATTCTCCTTCTTCTGGTGGAATTATTAAATTCCCATAACTCTCTATGGTCTTTAAATTATTTTGTGTGGCCGCGTGCAAAAACATATCACGATCCATAGCGGGAGCAACTACAACAGGGCAAATGCAACTTAAGTATGTTGCCATCATTAAATTATCGCATAGACCGGCTGCCAATTTGGCTAGTGTATTTGCAGACAATGGTGCAATAATATACACATCTGCCCAATCACTTAATTGAACGTGATTTACCCATTCACCTGTTTTACTATTATACATATCTGTATAAACAGGGTTCTTACTTAGGGTGCTTAGAGTAAGAGGTGTAATAAAGTCTGTGCTAGATTTGGTCATAATGACTTTCACCTCATCTTTAGCTTTTATAAACTCTCTAACTATTTGTGCAGACTTATAGGCAGCTATACTACCACATACACCTAATAATATATTCATAATGAATACTAGAAATCCTGCTGGCTTTCTTTATTCGGATTTCTAAAGTAGGTCTTATCTGCAAGAAACTCTTCAGTTGAAATGATGCTAGCTTTAGGCAACTTTTCATAATAAGTGCTTATTTCTATTTGCTCACGATTTTCAAATACCTCATCTAAGTTATCTGTAGCAGGTGCAAATTCACTTAATTTAGAAGTCAATTCTTCTTTAATTTCAGCAGAAATTTGATTTGCACGCTTAGATATCACAACTATAGACTCGTAAATATTTGCAGTAGGATTTTCAATGTCTCTTAAATCTCTACTGGTTACCTCTGTCGGTAAAAATGATGGAATATTCATTATATTAAGTTACTTATTTTTAGTTATTTGTATTTTATTTAAGTTCAAGCAATCTGGCTTGTGCCAATTCTTTTACTTTCTTAGCCTCTATTAAATAGCTACTACTTGGAAATCTTTCTTCAAACTCTATATATGCTTGAATGGTGTTGTTATACCTTTCATTTTTCTTTGCATTTACAGAATTCTCAGCATATTCATAATTTGATTTTACAATCAAATATTCTACGTATTCTCTATTTTTACTTCCGGGATAATCAATTAAATAATTTCTAAGGGCATAAACTGCACCACGGTAGTTTAAAATCTTGTAATATATCAGGGAATTGTTATATTCTCTTGTCTCAACTTTTACCCTAAGTCTATCTATAGTCTTATTAATTTCTTCAATATGGCTACTTTCTGGAAATCTATCCACAAATAGTAGTAATCCACTTATCGCCAATTCTGTTGGCGATTGGTCTAAATCTACTTGAGGTGACTGGTTAACTAGGGTTTGTGCGTAATAGTATAAAGCATCCTCTGTTTTTAGACTCAATGGGTAACTCTCTAGAAAATTCTTAAATTCAATTTGTGATAATCCATTTTGCCCCTCTTTAAAATGGGAATAGGCCATTCTATAATACACATCTTCAGCCTGTTGACTACCTCTAAAGTACTTTAGAACATCTTCATATATTTGGGCAGCTTGAGAATATTTACCTCGTTCAAAGTATTTATCAGCTGCGGCAACTTTATAAGCAGGGTTTTCGCTTTTCAATATCTTTTGAACAGGATCGCAAGACATTAGAATAAGAAAACTAAGAAATAATATGAAAAACTGGCGTATTTGCAATGTTGAATTAATGTACAAAATTAAAATAATATTTGCTGTGGTGGATAAAATATTCCATTTATTATACGCACGTAATTTTAATTAAGTGAGTTAGCCGTACTTTTGCCAATTAGTAAGACTAAATATATTAGGTTAAACTATGGATATTTACAACAGATTAAAGACAAATAAAGGACCACTAGGTCAATATGCTGAGGCTCTAGATGGTTATTTTACATTCCCGAAATTAGAGGGTGAAATAGGGCCGAGAATGAAGTTTAGAGGCAGCGAAAAATTAGTGTGGAGTCTAAACAATTATTTAGGTTTAGCTAATGACCCAGAGGTGAGAAAAGTAGATGCTGAGGCTGCAGCTCAATTTGGCAATGGTTACCCTATGGGTGCCAGAATGATGAGTGGAAACTCTGATTATCACGAACAGTTAGAGGTTGAATTAGCAAGCTTTGTACAGAAAGAAAGTGCTTACCTACTTAATTACGGTTACCAAGGTTGTGTATCTATTATAGATAGTATGTTGTCTAGACACGACATAGTTATATATGATGCTGAGTCACACGCTTGTATTATAGACGGAGTAAGGTTGCACCAAGGTAAAAGATTTACTTATTCTCATAACGATATAGAATCTCTAGAAAAGCAATTGCAACGCGCCAATAAAATGATTGACGCCAAACTTGGAGGTATCTTGGTAATTACTGAGGGTGTATTTGGAATGAGAGGTACCCAAGGTAAAATTAAAGAAATAATAGAGCTTAAAAAGAAATACGATTTCAGATTATTTGTTGATGATGCACACGGATTTGGTGCATTAGGTGAAACTGGTGCTGGTACTGGTGAAGAACAACATTCACAAGATGGTATTGACCTATACTTTAGCACTTTTGCTAAATCTATGGCTAGTATTGGTGCTTTTGTAGCAGGCGATAAAATGGTAATTGACTATCTAAGGTACAATATGCGTTCGCAGATATTTGCAAAATCACTTCCAATGCCTTTGGTAATTGGTGACTTAAAGCGTTTAGAAATATTGAGAAGCAGACCAGAATTACGTACACAGTTGTGGACTATTGTAAATGCTTTACAGTCTGGACTAAGAGAAAATGGAATGAATATTGGCATAACTAATACACCTGTAACTCCAGTTTTCTTAAGTGGAACTGAAAACGAAGCCATTAATTTAGTTATTGATCTTAGAGAAAATTATAACTTATTTTGCTCTCCAGTTGTGTATCCTGTTATTCCACGTGGTGAAATAATGTTAAGGTTAATACCTACGGCTTCTCACTCACTTGAAGATGTAAAATACACTGTAGATACATTTATAGAAATCAAAGCCAAACTAGAGAAAGGCTTATATGCTGAGAAAAATCCTAAGTTATTGCAAGTTTTATCAATATAACTAATTAGGATCAATATAATTAGGGTATAGCAGGTAGATTAATTGTATTTACCTGTTATACTCATAACTTCAGCTTCAATTTTCATTTTGAGTGCGGCACTTACATTTACAAGGGGCAATCTAAGCTCTTCGTTTATAAGTCTCTGAATACTTAGAGCTGCCTTTATGCCACCAGGATTACCCTCTTGAAATATTAATTGGGTAAAGCTGAATAATTCATAGTGAATATTAGCAGCAGAAGATATATCACCTGATTTTATGGCACGAACCATTTCAGAAAATTGAACTGGAAATGAGTTGGCAACCACACTTATTACACCGTGATATCCGCAAGCCATAAGCGGCAATGTTAGAGCATCATCTCCACTGATTAGTGCAAATTCAGGCTGGGCGTATTTAGCTATAGTCATAGACTGTTCCATATTTCCAGACGCTTCCTTCATTCCTATAATGTTATTGTGTTCAGATAGAGCTAATGTAGTTTCAGCCAACATATTGCTGCCAGTTCTACTAGGTACATTATAGAGTATTATTGGTAAAGCTGAAGCATCTGCTACTGCTTGGTAATGTGCCAAATAACCAGATTGTGTTGGCTTGTTGTAATAAGGAGCCACACTAAGTATTGCGACAAAGTCATCTTTTGCTATTAGCTTTATCTCTTCTATTAGTTGATGGGTATTATTACTACCTGCACCCAACACAAGAGGTACCCTATGATTATTCGCCTCAATTATGGTATTTATAATAGCAGACTTCTCTTCTTTATTTAGGGTAACAGTTTCACTTGTTGTCCCTAATACCACAATGTAGTCCACACCATCATCTTGGTTAACGTGATTTATTAATTTTGAAAGGGAATCGTGATCTACATTCCCATTTAAAAATGGAGTAACTATCGCAACTCCTGTTCCTTTTATGATATCTGAAGTGATGTTCATTTTATTTTTTTTGCTTTTAATACAGGTATAAATGTACCGTTTGTTTGGAATTTTAATCCAGGCTTTTTTATGTCTTCCTTAGTTAATTTCCTTATAAGTTTTGCTACCAAATTATTGTCGTCATATATAGGAATTCCCTCACCATATTGTAAAAAAGAAAGAATCTCTCCTTTTACCATATTGCCATCATTATCAATTAAAATGTCAATCATTGGCGCATATTTAGAATATCCTTTTAGACTAAATCTATTAAAGGTTGCAAAATTTCCGAGACTATAAGCTATAAACTTACCTTTATAACAATCAATTGCTCTAGGTACGTGAGGTCCGTGACCTATTATCATATCTGCTCCTGCATCTATTAGGCTATGCGCTACTTTTACAGGATTTCCTCTATTTTCTCCATAGAAAAATTCATATCTATCTTTTACGTGCAATGCTTTTCCGCCTTCTGCTCCTGTGTGCAAACTAACAATTACTATATCGCAGATAGAATCTAATTGCTTTACCAAATATTGAGCTGCAGGAATATCATTAATGTCTAAAGTGCCAGAATTTGGAGAGAAACCTATAAACCCCAGTTTCTTATTTTTTACAGTAACAACATACCATTTATGATCCAATAGTCCACAACTACCTATTTGTAAACTGCTTAATGTATTTACTGTATTAAGTCTGGCATCAGGTCCAAAATCACCGCTATGATTATTAGCTAAGTTTAATACATCAAAACCTGCACTTTGAAAATATAATGAATAACGATTAGGAATTTTAAAAGCGTAGCACTTAGACGGATCGTTGCATTTTTTCACAACACCTTCTTCATCGTAAATACAGCCTTCTAAATTTCCAAAAGTGATGTCTGCATTTTTCAGGTACTCTGTTGCATACACCAATATATTAGAGTCTGTAGGTGGTAGGCATTTAGTTGATGGGTAGCTGGTTCCAATCATACAGTCGCCAACCATTCTAATATTTATTTGCCCTTGAGCGTTATCAAAGAATAGGGAAAAAAGTATGAGTAAAAAATATTTATACATTATTAATATTGTGCAAATTATCTCTCAATATTTCAAGCTTTTTAACAATTAATCTCATTTTATTTATCAATTGTGTAGTTTCGAGTTGGCTGTCTATTTTAGTTTTTTTTGAATTTAATATTTTCTTAGCCCCTGCCAGGGTATGTTTTTCAACCTTAACTAAATATTGAATATTTCTAAGTAATTGTATATCCTTTGCATTATAAACTCGGCGTTTACTTGCAGTTTTTAATGGGCTGATTTGCGGAAACTCCTTCTCCCAATATCTCAACAAAGAAGTATTTACTCCAAGTAATTCGGCTACTTCACTGATTTTATAATAAGCTTTGGTTCCCAACTCATCCATTAGAATTATTATTGGGAACCAAAATTAAGTAAAAAACTAGAACTTACTCTAAAATTTAGACCAATTCTAATTGTTTGTTTTTAAAAGCATTAGATACTACTAATTCTTTAGATCCTTGAACATATTTGTAGAAACCTTCACCAGATTTAGCGCCTAAATAACCGGCCGTGACCATATTTTTCAATAGAGGGCAAGGTGCATATTTGCTGTTTCCAAATCCTTCGTATAAAACATTCATTATATACAAGCATACGTCTAGGCCAATAAAGTCAGCAAGTTGTAGAGGACCCATTGGGTGAGCCATACCTAATTTCATAATGCTATCTATCTCACTAACTCCTGCTACACCTTCCCATAAGCTTATTATGGCTTCGTTTATCATTGGCATTAAAATTCTGTTGGCAACAAACCCGGGATAATCATTTGCAGGTACAGGAATTTTATCAATTGCTCTGCTTAATTCTAAAATGGTATGCAAAGTTTCCTCGCTAGTTGCGAATCCTTTAATAACTTCTACCAATTTCATTACAGGTACAGGGTTCATAAAGTGCATTCCTATAACTTTATCTGCCCTGTTAGTAGCCGCAGCTATTTTAGTTATGCTGATAGATGAAGTATTACTAGCTAAAATAGTTTCAGCTGGGCAAATGCTATCTAATTTCTTAAATAATTCAAGTTTAATAATTGGATTCTCAGTCGCAGCCTCTATAACTAAGTCTGCGGTACCAGCTACTGCTTCTAAATCTACAGAAGTGGTAATATTGTCTAGAGTAGCTTGCTTTTGTAGCTCAGTCAACGTTCCTTTAGCTACTTGTCTATCTAAGTTTTTGCCAATGTTGGCCAAACCTTTATCAATTGCGGCTTGATTTACATCAACCATAGTCACTTTATAATCGTACTGTGCAAATACGTGGGCTATTCCATTGCCCATAGTTCCAGAACCAATAATTAAAATATTTTTCATAAACATAATTGTTGGGGCAAATATAAAGGCTCAAATCATAAGCTAATATGAACTTTACATACTGTTCAAATGTAGTTTTGCGTATTGAGATAAATAATGATATTATACCCAGAGAATATATTAAGTCTATTAGAGTTTAACCAAATATTAGAGCTAGCAGTTGAGTCGTGCGTTGGCACACCTGCAAAAAATATAATAGTTTCCCTAGTTCCTAAAGATGATGAAGATGAGGTGATTACTGCACTAAACAGAACTAATGAAGTGAAGTCTGCTATAGCATCGGGCACTTGGCCGGGTCTAAATGCATATTTTGAACTTGATCATAGCCTCCAATTGCTTGCTATTAACAATTCTTCGCTACCTGTAGAAAGTATTTTAGACATTAGACTTGTAGTTAAAAATTTATCTAATGTTTTACAAAAAATTCAAGATGATCAATCAGAGTATCCATTTATGGATGAATGGCTTCAAAATCTTGAATATGATGAAAATGTATTTAAATACATAAATCAAGTATATGATGGTGAAGGCGAAATAAAAAAAGGAGTTTCTCCAGAGCTTGATCAAATTAATTCAGATATAATTAGGACGGATAGGCAAATTCAAAAGGAATTTGATGTATTAGTTAAGCAATTTTCTGAAGCAAACATTCTAAGCCAAGAGCAACAAAGTATAGCTGATGGACAACGTGTATTAGCCGTATTGGTAGAACATAAACGAAAAGTTCGTGGACCCATTTTGAATGTATCTGCTACTGGTAAGACAGTATTTATAGAACCAGAGGACCTACATAAGTTGTCCGTACAATTGAATAGACTATATAATGATAGACAGGGTATTATATACGATATAAATAAAAATTTAAGTGATGCCATTCGTGGTTACACACTCCAAATAAGGAAATGGTATCAAGCTGTTATTGAACTTGACATTATTCAGGCTAAGGCAAAAATTGCCATTAAGTTTCACGCGAATATGCCGATTATAAACCTAATTGATGAAAAGATTAGTTACGAAGACTTAAAGCACGCTAGCCTTGAGAATACTTTGCAAAAGATTTATAAATCTGCCATAGGTCAGTCAATTGAAATAGATAGCCAGAATAAAATAATGGTTATTTCAGGACCAAATGCTGGTGGTAAATCGGTCACCTTGAAATCAATAATCCTTGCACAGGTTATGTTACAATCTGGATTTTTAATTACAGCAGGGCCTAATAGTCAGACAAGAATATTTTCTAAAATATTTGTAGAAATAGGGGATAGTCAATCTATTGAAAACGATTTAAGTACCTATTCCTCCCATTTACTTCATTTAAAATATTTTATGGATCATTCTAATAAGAATACTTTATTTATAGTTGATGAATTAGGTTCTGGTACAGACCCTAATTTAGGTGGAGCAATTGGTGAAGCATTTATTGATGCTATGATGAAAAGAGGTGCTTATGGTGCCATTACTACGCACTTTGGTAACATAAAAAATTACGCTTCAACCAAGAAAGGTTTGGTATCAGCTAGTATGTTGTTTGATGCTAAAAAAATGCAACCTAGTTACATACTTCGAACTGGGTTACCAGGCAGTAGCTACACTTTTGAAATAGCTAAAAAAGTAGGGCTAAGTGCTGAGTTTTTAGAAGATGCTAAAGAACGTATAAAAGGTACCGAAGTAGAAATAGACACCCTTTTAGCTAATGTAGAAGCTGAAAAAATGGCAATAGCAAAAGAAGCCAAGCTAATAGAAGCTAAGCAAAAGGAATTAAATGGTTTAGTAGATACATACAGAAACTTAACCAAGCAATTAGATACAGATAAAAGGAAACTGCTTACAGATTTAAAAAACAAAGAGGAATCTACACTAAAGGCACTGAATCGTGATCTGGAGCATAAAATTCAAGAAATAAGAGAAGCCGAAGCAGGTGCTATTGAAGTATCCAAAATCAGAAATGAGATAAAAGAAAAAACTACCAAAGTAAAGAAGGAAATAAGTCAGTTAGAGGAAGAAGACCAAAAAAGCAAGCCAAATCAACCAATATTCAGCTTGGGGAATCTAGTATCTAGAGAGGGTAGCGATTTAGTTGGAAAGATAGAAGAATTGAGAAAAGAAAAAGCATTAGTTTCATTTGGTGCAGTTAAGTCTTTGATAAATATCAAGGAACTAATCCTAATTGATATTAAAGAAAAATCTAATAACATTAGAAAAACTGGTGTAAACATAGCTAGTATGATAGAGTCTTTCAGCAGCCAATTAGATGTGAGAGGTAAACGAGCTGAAGAAGCAATTGAAGAAGTAGATCAGCAACTAGACAGGGCACTAGCACTTGGGTTTAGGACCCTAAGAATAGTACACGGCAAGGGTAATGGAATTTTGCGGCAAGCCATTAAAGAATTGGTAAAGAAATATGATTTCGTTGAGCGTATAGATTATGAAAACCCTGACCAAGGTGGAGAGGGTGTATCTATTATTAGTTTGCGATAACTAAATAGTACTTACGTCGCCTTTACCTTCTCTTATTATTTCTACCTCGTCTGTACTTACATCTATTACAGTACTTTGTATGGCTTCACTCATACCACCATCTATTACCAGATCCACTTTGTTTTTAAAGTCTTCGAATATATTTTCTGGGTCATTATAGTATTCCCCGGTACTCTCATTGTGAATTGACGCAGTTACTATAGGGTTACCCAACTCTTGCACTATTGCTCTAGGTATATTGTTGTCTGGTACACGAATACCTATTGTTTTCTTTTTGTTTTTAAACAACTTAGGAACATTATTATTAGCTTTCAGTATAAAAGTGTATGGACCAGGCAGGCATCTTTTCATCAATTTGAATATGCTATCCTCAATTGGGGTAGAAAATTGACTCATATTGCTTAAATCATAACATATTATTGATAGGTTAGCTGTCTCAGGTTTCTTTCCTATTATCTGACAAAGTCTCTCAATAGCATTTTGATTAAGCATATCACAACCCACACTGTATAGTGTATCAGTAGGATAAATAATGATCCCACCTTCCTTTAATGTGTCAATGATCAATTTTAAATGCCTAGGAGCAATATTGTCAGGGTAAACTTTTATAATTTGAGCCATCTTAGAAATAGAAATTGTTTAAATAAAAAAACCGACTTAGCGAATGCCAAATCGGTTTATATAATATGGTTATAGTCGTGGTTTAGTTCAATACCTCTTTAACTAAATCAGCAGCCTCTGACAGTAGTACTGCAGAAAATACTTTCAAACCAGACTCGTCAATTAATTTTTTCGCTTCTATTGCATTGGTACCTTGTAGTCTAACTATGATAGGCACATTTATTTCATCGCCTAAGCTATTGTAGGCATCAACTATTCCTTGTGCTACACGGTCACATCTTACTATTCCACCAAATATATTTACCAAAATAGCTTTTACATTTGGGTCACCTAATATGATTCTAAATCCAGCCTCTACAGTTTCAGCATTTGCAGTACCCCCTACGTCCAAGAAGTTAGCTGGTTCACCACCTGCTAATTTAATCATATCCATAGTTGCCATAGCCAAACCTGCACCATTCACCATACATCCTACATTTCCATCTAGTTTAATGTAATTAAGATTGTATTTTTTAGCTTTTGTTTCTAAAGGATCTTCCTCATTCAAATCTAACATAGCCTGATAGTCTGGGTGACGATATAGGGCATTGTCATCAATATCTACTTTAGCATCAACTGCTATTATTCTATTGTCAGAAGTTTTCAATACTGGGTTAATTTCAAACATACTGCTATCTGTAGCATCATAGGCTTTATACAATGCTTGAATAAAGTTTACCATTTGTTTGAATGCTTGACCATCAAGACCCAAGTTAAAAGCAATTTTTCTAGCTTGAAAAGCTTGTATACCTAATGCTGGATCAATATGCTCTTTATATATTTTATCCGGAGTATGTTCTGCTACTTCTTCTATGTCCATTCCACCTTCTGTAGAATACATAATTACATTTTTACCAGTTGCCCTATCTAGCAAAATACCCATATAGTACTCTTTAATCTCAGACTCACCTGGGTAGTACACATCTTCAGTGATTAAAACCTTATTTACGAATTTACCCTCGGGGCCAGTTTGGTGAGTAACCAACGTCATTCCTAGAATGTTACCTGCAATTGTTCTTACATCGTCTAAGCTTTTGGCTAATTTTACACCGCCACCTTTACCGCGCCCTCCCGCGTGAATTTGGGCTTTAACTACGTACCAACTGGTACAAGTATCTGCATTTAGTTTTTCAGCAGCTGCAACAGCTTCTTCTGGCGTACTAGCTACAATTCCTCTTTGAATGTCAACACCATAGCTTTTTAAGATGTCTTTTCCTTGATATTCGTGAATATTCATTTGATAATATATGGATATATATGGTTCAAAACTAATGCATACAATACATCTTCAGGTGTATTCACTATGATATTTTATTGTGAACTTTTGTAATTATTTGGTGTTAAACAGCTTTAATAAGAAATTAAATGGCGACATATATCATTGCAGGTGGCTCAGGTCTAATTGGGGGCAGATTGGTTAAAAAATTAAATACTTTAGGACATCAAGTTAAAATATTGAGTCACAGTAAAGAAAAATTAACAAGTAAAACTAATACTTTAACATCATTTTACTTCTGGGATCCTGATAAGGAAACAATATCAGATAATCTGTTTCTAAACGCTGACTATGTAATAAACCTAGCTGGTGCTAATGTAAATGCTAAATGGACGAAGGATTATAAAAAGGAATTGCTAGATAGTAGGGTTGATACCACTAGGCTATTGGTGAAAAAATTGAATGAAGAAAATACAAGTATTAAAGCATTTATAAACTCCTCTGCAATAGGATATTATGGTAGTAAATCTAAAGTAGTGCTTGATGAAAATAGTCCTGCTGGAGATGGTTTTCTAGCTGAAATATGCGTAAAGTGGGAGCAAGAAGTGGAAAAACTACACGCCGTACCTTATTATATTGTAAGAACGGGAATAGTACTCAGCACGCAAGGTGGAGCATTAAAGGAATTTAACAATTTGATGAATATGAATTTGGCTGCACCTTTTGGAAATGGTGAACAACACGTATCTTGGATTCACATTGATGATTTGGTAAATCTTTATCTATTTCTATGCAATGAAAATATCAGCACAGGGATATATAATGCAGTAAGTGAAAATTGGACTGCCAATTGGAATGATATACTAAGAATATTAGCAGAATTAAGGGGGAAAAGAATGCTTTTACCTGGAATTCCAGAATTTGTAATAAAACTAATGTTTGGCGAAAGATCTGAAATTGTATTAACAGACCTAATGATAGACAGCGCAAAGATTAAATCGTCTGGATTCAAGTACGAATATCCGGATTTAAAAGCAGCTATACAAGATTTATTAAATAAGGATATTTAATCGTATTCTATTTTAATATAGCACATAAGAAATTCAATGTCGTTAAGCTAAAGCTTTCTCTGATTTAACGTTCAATTTAAATACGTAGGTAGCTAAGCCAAACATAATAATGCTAAAGAGGAGATCTGAAACGATGGTGAAGTTTTGTCTGTAAAACAATAAACCTGCTTCATAACAAGCTAACAATCCTATGCCATTTTTAGGGTACATATTGGTCACAGCCCAAACACCGAAGTTAGACACTAAAAAAAATGTGATTGAAGCAAGAACTCCACCGCCAACTGCTGTCACCAAAACATTTCTATTTTTAATCTTGGTCAATCCAACACCTATTAGGCTAATTAACATATAGGCGCCGTAAGTGAAAACCATATCAGGATAGAAACCCCAAACACCAGAACTAACTAAATGTAGTAACAGATCGGAAAGAAATACAACAACTATAGGTATTAATATAGATAATCTTGATTTGCCCAAACTATAGCCACTAAATAAAGCTAATGCAGTAATAGGCGCAAAATTTGGAAAGTGGGGAATGAATCTAAACAAAATAGATAATACCAACACCATACCCACCACCAATAAACCTTTAGTCTCTTTATTTAACATTTCTTTCTTCTTATTCTGTTTACAGCAAATATACAAAGCCAAAAAATATTACCGTAAGTAAAAATGGTAAGAATTAATAGATATAATGTAAATCAATATGTAAATTATGTTGTAAACTTGAATGTAAATATAGGATATTTCTTTATATAGCTATGATAGAACGTATTAATACATTAATGCTTTTTTATTCCCTTGGTGCATCAGAATTTGCTGATGAAATTGGACTACTAAGAAGTACGTTTAGCCATATTCTCTCAGGAAGAAATAAGCCTGGGATGGAGCTTTTAGAGAAAATAATGGTACGTTTTCCTGCTGTTAACCTAAACTGGTTGATCGGAAATGCAGGTGAAATGATTAGAAGTACAGAACCAATACTAGATGTACGGCAAAGTGATTTAACAGATTTTACAGGAGATAGTCATCCGTCTATTGACTTATTTGGGCAAGCAACTTCAAATAAAGAGCCGATTATAATTGATGAAATAGAGGGTGTAGTAATACT
>JAWXCF010000073.1:0-25980 GCA_034440515.1 Bacteroidota bacterium | reverse complement strand
TGGCAAATTGATTTGGACTTTAGATTATGTAAATGGAAATTATGCAACAAAAAGAGACAACATAAATTACTTAAAATCCTATCTCAATCTCAATTTTGTTTACAATCTAAAATATGTAAAATTGGGTGATAAGGATAGTATCACTTTCGGTTTATGATTGCAATATTCTACTTAAAGTAAACTTCACTTTGCAGTTAAAAATTAAGAAGATTTTACAGCTTTAATTTTTAAATTAATTCAATTATTAAATTCTCACCAATCTTAGATATTAGTCATAACCATTTTTCGTTCTTTTAAAGAGACATTTAGAATTGGAATTACTGCAGGCGGTCTTTTGCCAGGTAAAACCATACATCTAACTAAGTTTAAGATTTACAGAACTAAAATTTTGTAAACTATATCTGATCGGATTAGTTTTAAAAATTTAAAAATTTAGACTAACTCAATTAATAAAAAATATAAAAGCAGGATTTCAAATAAATGATTTCCTGCTTTTTTTATTAAAAAATTCTTTTAAATACAGAATTCCTTGTAGGCCAATTTTAGGTTTTCAGCAATCATTTGTGCTGGTCTGCCCTCAATATGGTGTCTTTCTATCATATGCACCAATTTACCATCTTTAAATAAAGCAATAGCTGGTGATGATGGTGGATAAGGAAACATATACTTTCTTGCTTCATCTGTAGCATCTAGGTCTTGCCCAGCAAATACAGTAAGAAGTTGGTCTGGGTGAGTTTCAGATTCCAAACTCATCTTTACAGCTGGTCTAGCATTTCCAGCAGCGCAACCGCATACGGAATTTACAACCAAAAGGGCTGTACCTTTTTGTTCTTCCATTGCTGAAATTACATCAGCTTGGTTATGTAACTCTTTAAATCCAACATCGGATAAGTCAGCACGCATTGGAGCGACCATTTGCTCAGGATATGGCATAATTATTATTTTTTGTTATTTATAGAACAGAATTTTAATTCGATTCGTTTACAAATTTATTAAAATTATACAGCTTAGAACAAATCAAATATCTTACTGTTAATTGCTAAATTTGCAAATATTATACTTTATTATATGTCAACATTAACATCCGCTGTTAACACAGAAACTAATACTCTGTACAAAGTGAAAGACTTTAATCTTGCAGATTGGGGTCGCAAAGAAATTATGTTAGCTGAGGCGGAAATGCCAGGTTTAATGGCAATTCGTGAAGAATTTGGTCCAAGTCAACCTTTAAAAGGTGCTAGAGTTGCAGGTTGTCTTCATATGACAATTCAAACTGCTGTACTTATTGAAACCCTTACTGCACTAGGTGCTGAGGTTCAGTGGTCTAGCTGCAATATTTTTTCTACTCAAGATCACGCTGCTGCTGCCATAGCTGCTGCAGGTATTCCTGTATTTGCTTGGAAAGGAATGAGTGAAGAAGAATATGAGTGGTGCATTGAGCAAACTTTGTTCTTTGGCGAAGACAAACAACCACTTAATATGATATTGGATGACGGTGGTGACCTAACCAATGTAGTTTTAGACAAATACCCTGAAATGGTTCATAACATTAAAGGTATTACTGAAGAAACCACGACTGGTGTATTAAGGCTTTATGAGCGTGTGGCTAATGGTACCCTACCAGTTCCAGCTATAAATGTGAATGACAGCGTAACCAAAAGCAAATTTGACAACAAGTACGGTTGTAAAGAATCTCTAGTTGATGCTATACGTAGAGCAACAGATATAATGATGGCTGGTAAAGTGGCTATCGTTGCAGGATATGGTGATGTAGGAAAAGGTAGCGCAGCTTCACTGCAAGGTGCAGGCGCTAGAGTAATAGTTACTGAGATTGACCCAATTTGTGCATTGCAAGCTGCAATGGATGGATTTGAGGTTAAGAAAATGGAAAATGCTATTCACCGTGCAGACATCGTTGTAACTGCAACTGGTAACTTTAATATTATCTCAGAAAAACACTTCAAGTTGATGAGAGATAAAGCTATTGTTTGTAACATTGGTCACTTTGACAATGAAATTGATATGGCTTGGTTGAATTCAAACTACGGTAATACTAAAGTTGAAATTAAACCACAAGTAGATAAATATAACGTTGACGGTAAAGACATCATTATATTGGCAGAAGGTAGATTGGTAAATCTTGGTTGTGCAACTGGTCACCCGTCTTTTGTAATGTCTAATTCATTCTCTAACCAAACTTTAGCTCAAATTGAGTTGTGGCTACATCACGACAACTATGAGAATAATGTTTTTGTATTACCTAAACATTTAGATGAGAAAGTAGCTCGTTTACACCTAAGCAAAATAGATGTAGAGCTAGAAGATTTGACTGAAACTCAAGCTAACTACATAGGTGTACCAGTAAATGGTCCATTTAAATCTGAAACTTACAGATACTAGTAGTTAATTTAAATATAATTAGAATGAAAGCTCGGCTAAATAGCCGGGCTTTTTTTTATGACATTATTCCTGTATAATTAAATGGACTGATAGTTAATAATTCGTCCTTTAGAGTTTGATTTACTTGCAATGAATTTATAAAGTCAATGAAATCACTTTGATTTAATTTGCCCTTACCCCTACTAAAATGTTTCAATGCATTATATGGATCAGGATAATTCTCACGTCTTAAAATGGTTTGAATTCCTTCTGCTACTACGGCCCAGTTTTGCTGTAAATCATCATTTATCCTACCTTGATTTAACTCCAATTTGGTCAATCCTTTAGAAATTGACTGCATACTAATACTGGTATGGGCAAATGGCACCCCGACATTTCTAAGTACAGTACTATCTGTTAAATCTCGCTGTAATCTGCTAACAGGTAGTTTATTACTTAAAAAATCAAGAAATGCATTAGCCATCATTAAGTTACCTTCAGCATTTTCAAAATCTATTGGATTCACCTTGTGCGGCATTGCACTACTGCCTACTTCGTCAGCTTTAGTTTTCTGCTTGAAGTAATCCATTGATATATAACTCCATACATCTCTAACTAAGTCTATCAAAATAACATTGATGCGTCTAATCTGATCAAATAACTCAGCTAAATTATCATAATGGTCTATCTGTGTAGTTGGATAGTTTCTTACCAAACCTATTTCTGCCATAAATGAAGCTGCAAAATCATTCCAATTTATATTAGGAAAACCAACAAAATGTGCGTTCATATTGCCCGTAGCACCTCCAAATTTTCCAGAGAATTCGTAATTTCTTAACTTAGTTTGCTGATTTTCAAGTCTAACTGCAAATACCATTATTTCTTTACCAAGTATTGTAGGTGTAGCAGGTTGTCCGTGTGTTTTAGCCAACATTGGAACCTTATTATATTGATTGGCTAGTGTTGTTAGTTGTTCTATTAAACTGGATAATTCAGCTAAATATTCTTTTTTAATATAATCTTGAATTAATAAGGGAATGGCAGTATTATTAATGTCTTGAGATGTTAGCCCAAAATGAATCCATTCTTTATCTTCTGCATAGCCTATTTTGTCAAATTCGTTTCTTAAAAAATATTCTACTGCCTTAACATCGTGATTTGTAGTGGTTTCTATGTGCTTTATTTCCTCTGCATTTTGAAGGGTAAAATGTTGATAAATACCTCTTAGCTTCTCATTATTAAATTTATTCAATTCGCTAATGCTTCCTAATTTTTTAAGCTTAGATAGAGCTATAAAGTACTCTATCTCAACCAATATTCTATACTTAATTAAAGCAAATTCTGAGAAATAAGAGGCTAGGATCTTGGATTTATCGTGATATCTACCGTCAATTGGCGAGATGGCCATAAGGGAATTCAAATTCATAACAAGCAAATTTCAACATTTACTCAATATATACACCTCTTAGGTCTATCATATTAATTGGATTTGTCTTTAATCCACGAATATTATTATGTACAAGCCTAACCGACTCGTCATAAAAAAGGATTATGAATGGGCAATCGTCCGTTAAGATATTCTGCATTTCCGTAACCAAATTCAGCTCTGTATTTACACCAGATATTAATTGTTCATAGTACTTATCAAAGAGTGGATTTTTGTAATGAAAATAGTTATCACCCTTTGGTGTCCAGTTTTTAGAATAAAACAGTGATAAATAATTTTCAGGATTAGCATAATCTGCTACCCAACTTGCCCTACATAGTTGAGCCTTACCTGTAGTTTTTAAATCGCTTAATGCTGCACCCGGCACTGTTTCTATCTTTACATTTATGCCATATTGTTTTAGCTCTTGTTGCAGAAATACAGATATATCAACATATTGGTCAATGGTATTTAACACAATCTCTTCGTGAATATCCACTTTGCTACTAGCTTCCTTAAGTAAAAGCTTTGCTTTTTGAGGATTATATGGGTAATATCTAGTATTAGATGATAATGATGGGGGTATAAAACCAGAATTAGCAGGTTGCCCTATTCCATTTCTCATATACCTGACTAACTTTTCTTTATCAATTGCATAATTAATAGCTTGCCTAAACTGCTTATTAGACAGCGGGGTATTTTTCCATTTATTAGGGTCAAGATTAATTCCAATATACTCGGTGTTTAAAAACGGATTTTTATGTACTTGATATTTGCTTTCAACACTTGGTTTTAGTTTTCCTGACTTATCTAAAATAGTATTTATAAAACTTGCATCAAGGCCAACCATCATACTTAGTCGATGACTAATGAAACTAAAAAATTCATTTTGTTTGCTGTTGATGAATGAGATAGAAACCGCTGAAAGTTTAGCTGCTTTTGTAGTAATATTATTTTGATAATAATTTTTATTGGGGTGTAAAATGAGTTTTTCATTCTCTCTAAACTCAAATACTTGATAGGGTCCGGTACCAACTGGATGTGTTCTAAAGTTCTTTTTATAGCTTTCAACAGCTTCGTGAGGTATTATGCTACAGTACTTTAGGCTAAGTAGTTGGAGAAATGGACTAAAGGGTTTAATTAAATCTAATTCAACTGTAGAATCATTTGGAGCATAAAATGCATAGTTGTCAGCTTCATCTGTTTTCACTTTACCATCAAACACCCAATTTCCCCTACTTGCCAAGCTTTTGTCTAGCAATCGCTTGTACGAATAAACTACATCTTTTGCTACCACTCGCCTACCCTTTCCATTTGCAAAACATTCATCGTCTTGAAAATAAACATCATTGCGTAAGTGAAAGGTATATTTTGTTTGATTAGGGGATACTTCCCATCTACTAGCTATGGCTGGTCTTAAATGAAGTGAATCATCTAGCGCAACTAACCCATCAAATATTTGATTGACTACCCAAGTATTGGCCTGTGTATTTGCAAATGCAGGATCGCAGCCTGTAAAACTGCCAGCAATATTCCAATAGAATACATTTTTCGTTTGTTCTGCCGAATTACAACCTTGGTAAGCTGTTAATATTAAAGCAAATAGCAATATGCCGATAAGTTTTTGATACATCTGAGCCTGTGGTTGTGCGTAAATAAAATATACTAAGACATATTGGTATTGTATCTTAGCCGTTACAAATTAAAGAGCAATTTAACATTTACTAACACCCAATTCTAGTGCAAATTACATTTTACGGACATTCTTGTTTTTCTATAAAGGCAGAATCAGTAAGTATTTTAGTTGACCCTTTTATTTCATTCAATCCTGCTGCAGCGCACATAGACCTAACAGATGAAAAGTTTGATTACATACTATTAAGTCACGGACATTGGGATCATATTGCAGATGCTATTGAATATGCAGAAAAATTCGATGCTACTGTATTATCTAATGTTGAGGTAGTAAAATGGATGTCAAATAATGGTGTAAAGAAAACTGTAGATATAAATTTTGGGGGCACTTTAACTGCGGATTGGGGTAAGATAAAATATGTTACAGCTCACCACAGTAGTTCTATGCCAGACGGTAGTTATGCTGGTAATCCTGGTGGCTTTGTCATTACAATTGATGATAAAACTGTTTATTACACTGGCGATACCTCTGTAATGTTCGATATGAAATTAATACCAATGTTCAACAAAATAGACTTAGGTATATTTTGCATTGGTGGATACTATACTATGGATGTAAATGAAGCTGTGTTAGCCGCACAATTTGTAGAAACTAAGAAAGTAATGGGAGTGCATTATAACACATTTCCCCCTATTCACATTGATACTAATCAAGCAATTGAATCTTTCAAAAAAGAAGGAATCGAATTGTTGCTACCAGAAATAGGTGGCAGTATCAACATTTAAGACGATAATAATGGGTAAAATAATAGCAATCGCCAATCAAAAAGGCGGTGTAGGTAAGACGACAACTTCAATTAATTTAGCTGCATCTTTTGCTGCACTTGAGTTTAAAACACTGTTAATTGATGCAGATCCACAGGCAAATAGCACATCAGGTATAGGTTTTGATCCACATCAGATTCAAAACAGCATATATGAGATAATTATAGATGGGCTATCACCTAAAGAGAGTATTCTTAATACGAATATTCCTTATTTAGACTTAATACCATCGCATATCGACCTAGTGGGTGCAGAGATTGAGCTGATAAATATGAATGATCGGGAGCAGCTGATGAAAAGAGCAATTACTCCCTTAAAAGATGATTATGATTTTATAATTATAGATTGTTCACCTTCATTAGGAATTGTTACTGTCAATGCATTAACAGCTGCAGACAGCTTAGTAATTCCTGTACAATGCGAATTTTTTGCCTTAGAAGGATTAGGTAAACTATTGAGTACTATAAAAATAGTTCAAAATAATTTGAACCCAGACCTAGAGGTAGAAGGAATTTTACTAACGATGTATGATTCTAGGGTTAGGTTAAGTAATCAAGTGGTTGAAGAAGTTAAAACTCACTTTCAACGTTTGGTATTTGATACCATCATTCAGCGAAACGTTAAGTTGAGCGAAGCTCCGAGCCACGGATTGCCAGTGTTACTGCACGATGCTAATAGCAAAGGGGCCATAAATCACCTTAACTTAGCCAAGGAAATTATAAATAAAAATGGACTAACTGATTCTAAAAAAATTAGCAACACACTGACAACTAATGAATAATAAAAAGGCGCCATTGGGCAAGGGCTTAGCATCATTACTTAGCAATTCTAATACAGATATTACCAGTAGAGGCGGTGGAATAGTAAATTCTATATCTGAAATAAAAATAAGCGAAATAGAGGCAAATCCGTTTCAACCTAGGACAGAGTTTGACGATGCAGCACTAGAAGAACTTTCTGAGTCTATTAAGCTTCACGGAATTATACAGCCTATTACTGTAAGAAAAGTAGGTGGAGGAAAGTATGAATTAATAAGTGGGGAGCGTAGAACTAGAGCTGCGCGCAGGGCAGGTTTGGCTGTCATTCCAGCCTACATTAGAGTAGCAGATGATCAAGGAATGCTAGAAATGGCATTGATAGAGAACATACACAGGGAAGACCTGAACCCAATAGAAGTAGCCCTAAGCTATAAAAGACTGGCTGAAGAGTGTAATTTGAAACACGACGACTTAGCTGACAGAGTAGGTAAAAGCAGAACTGCAGTGACCAATTACCTAAGGTTGTTGAAATTACCTGAGGAAATTCAAATAGCAGTCCGCGATGAGGCCATTACAATCGGCCACGCTAGACCACTTATATCAGTAGATGATAAGCAGGAACAATTGCAACTACTAGAGCAAATAATAGATCAAGACCTAAATGTTCGCCAAGTAGAGGAATTAATTAGGACTAGAAATTTAGTAAATAAGCCAAAAGATAAGGCAAAAAAACTGGTACACCCGGC
The DNA here is from genome assembly GCA_034440515.1 of Bacteroidota bacterium. Taxonomy (GTDB): domain Bacteria; phylum Bacteroidota; class Bacteroidia; order CAILMK01; family CAILMK01; genus JAWXCF01. The sequence goes on along the minus strand of JAWXCF010000073.1, from coordinate 18,211 downwards.
CATAAAGGACTATATGAATTACAGTTCTAAGTTTAAAGATGCATCTGGTCTAAATGTGAAAATAGTGCCTAGAAAAAACGGTAGAGGTGGTAATGTTACCTTCAGTTTCACAAGCGAAGAGCAACTAAAAAATTTACTAGATACCCTAGATAAAAATTAAAATTGAAACCCGAAGGCGATCTATTTTTTAAACGACTATCTGAAATTCGTGTGTTAATGTTACCTGTAGAGGGTGTATTAACTCAAGATTCGGTGCTGTTACTAGAAAATGGTGAGCAATTACGTCAAGTTTCCTACACAGATATGGTTGGTTTAGAATATGCCAGCCAGCAAAAACTCAGAATTTTCTTAATCCAACGTGGCAACTATCAGTCTGTATATAAAGCCATAAATATAATTGCAAATATTGCATTTGTTGGATCTGTTGATACCAAGCTGTTTGAAATGGAGAAGTTCATTTTAGATCACGATATTGATTCTAAGGAAACTTTATTTATTGGTGCGCAACCAGATGATTTAGATTGCCTTAACCTAGCTGGTGTCAGTATAGCAACTAACGATGCAAGTTGGGAAATTAAGAATGCAGCATCATACATCAGCAAATATGATGGCGGTAAGGGCTGCGTAAGAGAAATAATTGAAATGATTTTAAAAAGTCAAGATGTATGGTTTACTTCTATAACTGGCTGAAATTAATTCGATTAGTCAACCTAATTATTATCATATTAACTATGATAATCGGGGCTATGTATTTATACTATGCTGTTGAGTATCAAGTTGTAAAATTTATAGCCATCATACTAGCTACGATTTTATTAACTATTGCTGGCAACCTAGATAATTCTTTACAAGATATAGAGGCAGATAAGCTAAATAATAAGCTAAACCCCTTATTGTTATCTTACCACATTCGCAGAATTTGTAGAGGTTTAATCATTTCCAGTCTAATAATTGGACTGATATTGAGCGTATTCATCTCAATAGACTTTGCCATATTTTATTTGATAAATGCAAGCTTGCTTTGGGCCTATAATCGTTGGCTAAAGGGCATTATAATCCTTGGAAATGTAGTGGTATCTTACCTTACAGCCTCAGTGCTATTGTCATTTGCTATAGTTGGCTTTGATTATAACAATCACGCATTGCCTAACTATTTGTTATTAGCATTTAATATAAATCTGTGTAGAGAATTCATTAAGTGCTGTGAAGATAAATTGGGTGATTCTGCAGTTGGCATTAAAACTATAGCGCACATACTTTCTACAAAGAAAATTTACTTGATTTGCCTAGTCTCAATTTTGTTAAATATAGTCTTCATAGCATTAAATATATGGTCGATTAGTACCAACTATTGGATATTGTGCATCCCCCTACTTATTGCTCTACCATTCAATTTAAAAGACAGCTATTTGGCAAATTATTCTAACCAATTAAAACTTTCAATGGTTTTAGGCATTCTATCTATCATATTATGCATTCCCCATTAGCACAGGAACTAAAAAATAAAGGCATTAGCCTTTTGCTGGGCAGCAATTCACTACGTCGCCACGAACTAATGGCTATGTGTGGTTTCACATTCCAGATAGTAAAGCCAAGTTATAATGAAGCAATCTTAGATCAGAATCGATATTCGGCTAAAGATTATGTCTTGACTCAAGCTGAGAATAAGGCAAAAAGCATCAAGATTCCAGAAAATTCAGTTTTAATCTGTGCAGATACTGTTGTGGTTTATCAAAATACCATTTTAGAGAAGCCAAAAGACCATAATGAAGCAAAGGCAATGATACTTGGTCAATTGTCTGACAGTGTACACACTGTAATTACAGGAGTTTGCATTAGCCAATTGGGAGATTATCAATCTTTTATAGATGAAACCCAAGTTAAATTTAACGCTTTGAATGAAGCAGAAGTCGATTTCTACTTAGAAAACTTTGATGTATTAGATAGAGCTGGTAGTTATGGCATTCAAGAATTTATAGGCTTAGTAGGCGTTCAGTCTATTATAGGTGACTATTATAACATTATGGGCTTGCCCATCAACAAAGTATATCAAGCTATTAAGCAAATAACTCTATCGAAATGAAAAATTTACTCTTACTTGGTTCAATATTTGGATTCTTAGCCGTTGCTTTAGGGGCATTTGGCAGCCATTCGCTAGAAAGTATATGGCTAAAAAGCCCAAATAGTAAAGACATTTTTGAAACTGCAGTAAAGTACCAGTTTTACCACGTGTTTGCTATTCTGGCTTGTTCTATTCTATTAAAACTATTCCCTACTAATACTTGGTTGTTGTACGCAGGTTACACATTTACTGCTGGCATTCTGTTATTTAGCGGTAGCTTATATATTTTATCTACTACGGGTATCAAGATGCCTTGGGTATTTATTACTCCTTTAGGTGGGCTTTGCTATTTAGTAGGTTGGTTTATTTTGATTTGGCAATCATTCAAACTGGTTAAGTAATATGGGATTAGATTTTAAAGAGCATTTTCTGCACTACCTGTGGAAAACGGGCAACTTTAACCACACTGCACTGCAAACTACTACTGGTTTACCCATCACCATTATTCACGCTGGGCATCATAACCACGATTCAGGTCCCGACTTTAAAAATGCCCAAATACAAATAGACAACGTATTGTGGACTGGGAATGTAGAAATTCATAAAACGGATAAGGAATGGACTGAACATCAACATAATCTAGACCCAGCCTATGAAAATGTAATACTTCACGTAGTTTATAATCATAATCCAAAATTTGTCCTAAATAAAACGCACACTCTAGAACTAAAACATCATATTGCACCTGGCACTCTAGAGCGATACGGACTACTTGAGTTAAGTAACCACACCATACCCTGCCGCAACCTGGTAGGTGATGTAGACAGCATTTATAAAAATGCTTGGCTAGACAGAATGTTAGCCGAGCGGCTGCAAAACAGAAACATAAGCATAGAAAACTTCATAGAAACTGAGGGGATAAACTGGTCGCAACTTTGCTACGAATTAACCGGACGCAGTTTTGGATTTTCAACTAATTCAGATGTATTTCAAAGGCTAACACGGCATATAGATCAAAAACTATTACGCTGGCATCACGGTAATCAAATGCAGATTGAGGCACTGCTATTTGGTTGTTCTGGCTTACTACCTCTTGATGCTCAAGATGAATATACTGAACAAATGCAGAAAGAATGGAAATTTCTAAAGGCTAAGTATAAATTAAATGAAATGGCAGCATCAGAGTGGAAATTCTCTAAAATGCGACCGTCTAACTTTCCAAGCATTAGAATAGCACAATTTGCTGCCCTTATTTCACAAAGTCAATCATTATTTCAACAAATAATAGAGGCGCAAAATTTAATAGATATAAGTAAACTACTCCAGCTAAATGTCACCAAATATTGGCAGATCCACTATAATTTTTACAAACAAAGTGCTAAAGTAAGTGCTAGGCAATTAGGTACTACTGCCATTCACAGCATTGTAATTAATGCATTTGCGCCACTGGTATTTACTTATGGTAAAATAAAAGATGAGCCAGAATTGGTACATAAAGCTATAGATTGGTTGCAAAATTTGCCAGCTGAACAAAACAATATAACAACTGAATTTAGCCAACTAGGGATGCCTAATAAAAATGCAGCTCAAAGTCAGGCTATTATTCAATTATATAAACATTATTGCGCAAATAAGGCTTGTTTAAATTGTGGAATAGGAAATAAAATTTTAAAAAATAGAGTTTTAACCTAAAATTATATTAAATTAGACCCTATAACATTTACAGCTATGATAATAGAAAAATTCAAACTACTTAGTGAGCGGGGAATGTTTGGTGTATTTACACCTTTGGGGCAAATAATGGGTGTATCTAGCAGAAGAATTAGAATGTTCTTTATCTACATTACTTTCCTCAGCTTTGGCTCACCAATATTTATCTATTTAGCATTGGCCTTCATTATGAATATCAATACTTTCATAGTACAGAAAAGGCGAAACCCTATTTGGGATTTCTAAAATTGCCATCTAAGTAATTTTACTAATAATTAGAATGCAAGCGGCAAAATTTATCAAGTCATTCGCCAACACATTGCCTGCTTGTTCGCTTAGGGGTACCTACATTTTAGGTTGGTAGTGTTTTGTGGGCTACAGCAGGGTTCTTCTTTGCTAGCATTTATCTCACTTAATGCTAGTGTACGATGATATAGCCTTAAGTCGTGCAGACTGTATACTTTGCTGTTGTAAGCCTCGTTTAACAGGTAGCTTTTGCCTATCAACATAATTGGAGAATATTGGTAATTAACGCCAGATAATTATAAAATTTTTAAAATTAACTGATTTTTTTCTTTCACTGAGTTAGATTTTTTTTGAAGCTTATTCCATTTGCCAATAATAAAAATACTCATATCAATAAATATTTTGCCTTCATCAATTTTGCGTTTGTAATGTTTCTGTCCATATAAATGTAAAATTCTATTCTACATTTTGAGTATTTCTTTCTTGCCAAAATGCGTCTCTAAATGCACCAATTTTATCCTCCTATGCTTGATTTCCAAATGTAGATTGAGATATTATATTCACAGCATCTGCATTCTTTTCAATAGACACAGCATTTTAAAATTGAATATCCCATCTAATAATATTTTTTCCATATTATTTAGTCTATTTCACTTTTCTACATTATCTGTCCACCAAATCGCTTATTCTAAAACTGCACCCTTAACAAACGGTTCCATCTTACTTTGCCCAACATATTTTTGGCCTCTCTGTCATAGCTCATCCAAATCATTAGTGGCATTCCGACTATGTGGTTTTCTGGGACAGTACCCCAATATCTGCTGTCTAGTGAATTGGTTCTGTTATCCCCCATCATAAAATAATGGTCTTGTAGAAAGGTATATTTAACGGTCAATTTACCATTTATTAGTACGGCACCCACTTCCCCCTCTACAGTATTGCCCTCATACCTGATGCTACGTCTGTATAGCTCAAAGTTTTCTTCATTTAATGCTACTTTATAGCCCTTGTAGGGTATTATGAATGGGCCAACATTATCTGCATTCCAATTAGGTTTGTCTCCAATTATTCTATTATCTACAGAGAAAGTAGTGTCTAGCATTAGGTCAACACTTTTCACATTGGTTAACTTTTTTACCTGTGGTACTTGTTCATCGGTCAACCTCATTATGCAAAACACTTTTTTAGTGTTCACATCGCTGTAGTTATAGCCTGGTATGTAGTCAGAACCATCAATCGTGACTACGCCAATATCGTGTAATTCACTTAAATCAAATTCGTTACCGTCTGTAAATACTCTGTATTGCATTTGTGAATGTACAGGACGTTCAACCCTTTTATCATCTATATATAGGACCCCTTCTTTTAGTTGATATTTTTGCCCGTGTATAGCAACGCATCGTTTTATATAGTTTTCTTTTCTATCTATTGGTTTATTATTTTCATCGTCTGGGTAGTTAAATACTACTATATCACCAAGTTTAATTGACCTTATACCAGGCAACCTCATATAGGGCATTTCAATTGATTCTATATAAGATTTACCCCCCATAAACACATTATGAGCTAGGGGAAATGCCAATGGCGTCATCGGTATACGCGGGCCAAAATGTATTTTACTTACAAATAGGTAATCATTTACTAGTAATGTTTCCTCCATAGACGGTGTCGGAATGGTATATGATTCAAATACATAAGTTCTAATAATGGTAGCAGCAATTACGGCAAATGCGATGTTGTCTATCCAACTTCTGGTTTTGCTTGGCTTGTACATTTTTATGTAGTCTGCACCAAAGAAATGCCTGTTCTTATTAAAACCAAGTATCGGGAAATATGCAAATGGAACAAATGTAGCCATAGCGTGATCGGCTAATTGGTAGCGTTTAAATGCCTTAGCTAAATCGACACTAAGTATAATTGAAAATATGATGTTAATGGCTGGTATTAGCGCATATACTATTTGCCAACGTGGCCTACCCAGCATATCTAACCACTTTAGGGTGTATAATACAGGTACAAGGGCATTCCAGCCTGGAATTCCAGCTTTTTCGAAAATCTTATAAAGGCCTACTTGTCTAATTATGAATAAAACAATTAGAATAATGAATAATGGCATCGTGTTTCTACTTAATTAAAGGGATAGAGGTCTTTTGCTGTAAAAATACCTTTTTTATTGTGAATGAACGTTGCCGCAAGTATAGCTCCTTCTGCAAATGTCATTCTATCTATGGCTTTGTGCTGAATCAATAACTCGTCCATATGTGTTGAAATTTTTAAGGAATGATCCCCTACTACGTCACCAATTCTATGGGCTGTGACCGGTACTATGTCTTGAGTAATGTTATCATCATCAACCAATTGCCAACTATTATATTTACCATTATTACTAATGAATTTATCTACCATTGTTAGGGCAGTTCCACTAGGTTTATCTAACTTTTGGGTGTGATGTGTTTCCTCTATGGCTACTTGATAATTATCAGGGAAACCTGATAACCATTGCCCTGCCTTCTCTATCATTGCAAAAAATAAGTTGGCTGTTAGGCTATAGTTACTAGCATAGATAATTGACCCGTTAGCATCTGCTACTTGCTTGCTTACTTCAGGTAAATGTTTTAGCCACCCAGTAGTTCCTACCACAATGGGTAGGTTAAAATTTAGACAATGTTGAATGCTAATCAGAACAGAATCAGGTGTAGAAAATTCAATGGCAACATCTGCAGTATTATCTGCCAATTTCTCCAAAAGTTCTTCGCTGTTGTTGGCTATCCAACTTACAGAGTGGCCTTTAGCAGTGCTGGCTTGTTCCAACATTTTACCCATTTTACCATATCCAATTATACCTATCTTCAAAATCATTACCTGCGATTAAAGGCTAGTTTTACGCCAAAAATAATTTGTTGATTGTTAAAAGTATTAACATCTGGTCTAATGTTCATTGATAGATTATCTGACACGTCAAAGTCCTTTAAATGAGCAGATATATAGGCGTCCAACACATTCAAAGCATAAAATCCAGCTGTCAAAATGATACTTAAGTCTCTATTTCTTCTATAATCCTCTCTAAGCCGAAGTACTGCTTCGGTGCTATAATTAGGTTTCTTTATATCTATAGGATTATCGAATTCATCTTTAGTATTCGGATTATTATCAGACCTAATTCTATAGGCATTTCTAAAACGCTTATATTGATTGTGGTTCCATATTATGAAGTAAGTTGTCGTACCTAATCCAGCATAGACAATGGGAATTTTCCAAGCTTGCGCGTTTGTCAATTGTCCCCAGCCTGGAATGATGGCAGAATGCAAAGCCGCTCTATTTGGCTTTTTAAATTTAAAGTTTTGAACTAAAGTATCAGAAACTTGCAAAGTATCAGATTGAGATACAGCATTTAAAGTCCATAAACTAAATAGCAATGTGAAGGCAATAATTCTCATTTCAAATATTTGCTTCTAATTTCATCTGTTAGCAATCTGTATATCCTTTTGCTAGAATCGTGCCCTTGCAAAAGGTTTAAATGCCTGTTTATAACACCTATATCATCACGTTTGGCAGGTCCAGTTTGTGCAGCTATGGGGCCAAGTTGTATCAACTTATCTACCATATTATTTAATAGAGTTTTAAAAATGCTAATATCCAAGCCTGTAGATTCTAACAATTCTGCAGATTGAGTAATCATAAAATTAGTAAAATTATTTGCAAATACTGCCGAAAGATGCAAAATCTCCTTGGTCGTTTCAGTAATTCTTGTACTTTTTACCTCCATTAATTCAGAAAACTGTAATAAATGCTTTTCGGTAATCGAGTCATTTGAACAAGTGAAAACTGGGATATCTGACCATACTACAGGGAAATTGAATGAGAATGAGTTCAAAGGGTACCATATTCCGCTATGGCTATGATTATCTAGCACTTGCAGGGTCTTAGTGCCAGACGTATGAATGATTACGTTACTAGAATCAGCAAAACTCTGTGAAACAGATTGTATAGCATCATCAGGTATGCAAAGGACTATCAATGAATTGGAAAATTTCTCTAAATCAGAAATTTCAATCTTTTTAGATTGGTTTAAATCTAATCTTTGTTTGGATGAAATATAATAGAGTTTAACATCATCATTATCAACTAAATAAGTGTAAATAGCATTTCCTACATTACCTAGACCGACAATAACAATACTATGTATATTAGGCATTAGTTATTCTGGACTTTTTAAACTTAATTCTATTATAGGCTGCTATCATAAAGCCAATAACCATAAGAATGCTACCTAACCACAGTAAATTTATCATTGGGAAAATGATGGCTTTCATTGTTATAAATTCACGTTGTGGCCTATTCCCCTTTAATACCATAAATTTATGACTGGCACCCATATTTACTACAGTCATATATCTAAATTTAATTCCTAATTCCTTTACTTCAGCTTCTTCTGAATTAATCAGACTGCCATTAATAATAATTTTTGGTTCAGCATAATAAACATCTGGTCCGTCAGTTACTTTCACCTTAGCTGTTAATCTGTAAACGGTGTCCTTACCTTCATTAGTCGATTCTTTATATACCTCTAATAATTCTAAACCAATGGAATCGTAAATGGCCTTTTGATTTTGAGTTAACTCTATTTCCTCTTGCTTGGTATAGTTTACTTGATACTCTGGAGCATCACTTCTGCTACTCGATGAAATATGTGTAAATATATCGGCACTTAAATAATGCTTGGTACTGGGTGAGGCAGAAGTAAATTTATCTTGAGCCTTGTCAAATATAGCATAAGGTGTTAAGGTAAACTGCTCTAAGACACTGGTATAGTTTTCATTAAACTTTTTATACTCAACCAGGTAATATATATGTGCGCCAGAAGTGCTGTCACCTTTATAGGTTACAGTGTAGTCAGACATTTTTACTGGTGTATTTTTAAATAACACCTTATTCTCACGTCTTTCTTTACTATTAGCGTCTGGCAAAGCATTATAGTTTTCTGTATTTATACTTATCGCTTTTTTCTCTGCATTACTTATTAATGCACCTACCAATATTAGTGCAAAACCAATATGGGCAACAGCTCCGCCATTTATTAGTCTAAACTTTGTCTTTAATTGACCAATTACGATGCCTATATTTCCAAATAGGGCAAACATAGACGTAAACAGTAAAATGATAAACAACCAATCACGTAAACCACTTAGCCACCACAATACGGCACTAAATACAATTGATAATGCTGTCGGTATAATCAGACTTTTCCAAAACTTTGATTGAGTTGTAGTAATGTATCTTAAATATTGACCAAAGCCAATGAGTATGGCAATCACAATGGCAAAAGGTATTTGCAATTGGTGATACACATCTATAACATTGTCAGGTTTGCTTCTATTAGTTTTTAATAAATCATTTCCTATTACATCGTTTATCAGCCCTGCTATTTTATTAAATACGGGTATGCTTGTTATCGTAATAATGTGAAGAGCAGACATACACAACAGTAATGCGCCTGTAAACATCCAAAACTCACGACTATACATTTTCTCTTCCTTCTGGCTTTTAGGTATTTTCTTCCAATTTCTAATAATCAAGTATAGAAATAAGAATACAAAAAGTAAAAGGAACAATAACAACTGACCAGACAAACCTAAGTCTGTAAATGAGTGTACACTAGAGTCTGCCAACACACCACTTCTGGTTAAGAATGTAGAATACAATATTAAGATGTATGTTAATGCACACAGTATAAATGCAAGCGATAATGCAGATTTTCTAGCATTGAATATCATCATACAATGCAGTGCCGACACCATTATTAACCAAGGAACAAGTGAAGCATTCTCTACAGGATCCCAAGCCCAAAATCCACCAAAACTAAGTGCTTCATACGCCCAAGCACCACCCATAAGTATGCCTAATCCCAACAAACCAGAACCAAGTGCCGTCCAAAACAATGCTGGTTTAACCCAACCTGTTAAATCACGTCTAAATATACCTGCCATAGCAAATGCAAAAGGTACTATAGTAGATGCAAAACCTAAGAACAACACTGGGGGGTGAATCACCATCCAATAATTTTGTAACAATACATTTAGACCTCTCCCGTCTAGTTGTCCAGATTTAATTAAGTCGATATAATTTGCATTTTGAAACAGGGGAATATTTGGCATTGCGTGCCTTAATAAAGCAAATGGATTAGATCCAATACGCAAACTTCCTAAGTGAATGCTTTGACCAAATAAACTAATAGTTTCTATTCCTAATAGCATTGAACTCAGCATTACCTGTGCTAATGCTATAATAATTAATACGCCAGACTCCCATTTTTTTGCAGTACATATCAAGATGATACCCAGTACTGATTGCCAAAAAGTCCAAAGAAGAAAGCTACCCTCTTGACCTTCCCAAAAACAGCTAATCATATACTCACTTGGCAAATTGGTGCTGCTGTGTGACCATACGTAATTGTATTGAAACTGATGGGTTTGAATTAAATAATAAAGGGTAATAAATATAGAAACAACAGCCAATGAATGACCTATGTAACTGCTTCTAGCTATTATCAGCCATAGTTTTTTACTTGGATGGTTATCTCCTAGTCTAGCTATAAAAATGTAACTTAACAATGACAGCAATGCCAAAGTGAAAGATAGAATTATGAAAAGGTAGCCCCAGTTACCAGGAGCAAGGTTTTCATTAAAGTACTCTTTAACCATTAATTAAGATTATAAATTGACAGGCTTAACTGTTGGTGTAGCTGCATTATACTTACTTGGGCACTTGGTTAGTATTTCACTAGCTTCAAATACATTTCCTTTCATTTGTCCGACTACTACTACCTTTTCAGCACGTTCAAAGTCTTGTGGTTTAGCGTCTAGCAGCACTACATTTACCACATTACCAACTGAATCCCTCAATGGAAACTCAAAGTAATTGGGGTCTTTCAGTGGGTTATATACCATACCTTTTTCTTTAGCCCATTTGCCTATAACGTGATATTTTTCAGTAGGGTTTTCTTTTGCTTCATTAAAAGAAACATAAGAAGATGACTTACCTAATACAGACATTAAAATGAAAATGCTGAATACTATCAGCACCAATCCAATCACATACGCGCGTTTCATATTTTATTTTTTTCTAATTTTCTTACCCTTAAATCTAAGGTTATCAACAGTATTACCATAATAACTAATATAACTAGTATGACCACCACAGGAACTGCGTATTTAGCATCTATGCTAAGTGCTGAAACCATAGGTTGATCTGCTGGAGCCACAGCCGTGATGAATGTGTATAAGGAATTAGGCATCTATTTGTTTTTTTTACTTTGGTCTGCTATTTTTAATTTTACTTTCAAGTCAAGCTTATTTATTCTAACAGTAATATTTGTTGTCCATAAACCAATTAAAATCCAAGCAATACAGGCTGGGTAAAATACCATCCTTAAATTATTGTTTAGGTCATAATTGCTAAACGCAACATTGCCCCCATTCCCTGGGTGTAGTGAACTGGTCATATTAGGATATATATACAACAATGGCACCACACTAGCTGCTGCAAAAATATTAAATACAGCACTTGTCTTCGCCTTTGCTGTGTTTGAACTAATGCTGCCGCGTAACACCATATAAGCAAAATACATAAGGCACATTATGGCTGCACCATTTAGTTTGGGATCGTCTAATACCCAATACTTACCCCAAGTAAATCTTGCCCAAAATGCTCCAGTTATCAAGCCACAAGTGGCAAATACCAATCCTATTCTGATATATGTTGCAGATAGCATATCGTAGGCCATATCTTGAGTTAATAAGTACCTGATACTGTACCATAAAGACATACCGAATAGCGCCATCATAGCAAACCACATTGGTACGTGAAACAACACATTTCTGACTGTTTCATATAGTGAATTTCTAAATGGGAAATTGAAATACTTTGCTTTCTCTGAACTTACTTGATAAACACAGGCTTGTTTTCCACCAGTTTGATATTTATTAGTTCGCTGAATAACAACTGCATCAGGCAATACTATATTCCCATCAGCTGCTGTATTTATTATTAGGTCACCAACTATAAAACTATCTGTAGCTCTAAAGTCAAAGGGTAAACCAGTATTGGTCTGAAAATATAATTGTATTGATGTATCAGTTAATTGAGTGGTTCGGAAGGCACAAATTTCAACCTGTTTCTCATCTTTATTTCTTGGTGAAAATACCAGCCAAAACTTAGATTTTTCAGATTGAAAATTAAAATGCGTGTGGTAAGCAGATACTTTTAAAGAAATGACTGAATCTGTAGATACTATACTGGGTGAAATATTTAATATTCCAGGTCCTAATCTAACAAATAATCCAGCTGTAATACTGTATATCAGCAACAAAATTGCTGTAATTTTCCACCAAGCGCCCTTCAACAATACTTAATTTTAGTCACGCCAAAGATAAGGAAACAGTAAGTAGGAAACAACGACAACTATCAGGTCTATGGCCAATAATTGCACAAACAAACTATATCCACCAGATATAGCAAATCCGTCTAATGCCTTTTTTGTCAATTTAATTAGTAATAGCAATTGAGGTATCATAACTGGAAAGCTTAAAATGGCCATTAACATAGCACCACCTTTCCCTTTACTCGCAATTGCGCTGCTCATAGTGAGATTAGCTGAAATGCCGAAACCTCCAACAAGCAGTATCAAGCTGATGTAGCCAAAACTAGGAAATACGTTTCCAAAGAAAAGAATAAAACCAAATAGGGTAATAGCCGACAGTAAGAGAGTCCAAAATAAATTATAAATATATTTGGCTGTTAGATATTTAGCAGGCGATACTAAGGAGTAAAACATTAGCAAGCTACCATTTGACTCTTGTATAAAACTGCGGCTGCAAGCATTAATAGTTGAAAATAATAAAATTATCCATAACATTGATATCCATACCAATGGGTCTAATTGCTGAAACGAAAGATTAATAATGTAAAGCGTTGCAACTACATAAATTAAGATTGCATTTAGTGCGTATTTTTGCCTACGCTCTTGATTATATTCTTTATTAATTAGAGCAAATACTTCTCTCATTATCTTGTTATTTCAAATATACCTGCTTCATTTATGCTATCCATCGTTACTAATTCCAATTGATTTGTTTTAGACTCGTTATAGGGAGCTGTAGCCCTTAGATAGTTGTCACTAAAGCCGAACATATCGCCATTTTCATCTTCTTTTTCCCATAGTACTTTGGCTTGTGCTCCAATTTGGGAGTGGTAAAACGCAGACTTTTTCTCTATTCCCAGCTCAGTTAGCATAGCATTCCGCTTTTGCCTTATATTATTTGGTACTTTACCTGCTAGTCTTAGTGCTGTAGTGTTGGGTCGTTCACTATAAGTGAATACGTGGAAATAACTTACTGGCAATGTCTCTAATAGATTATAGGTTTTAAGAAATTCCTCGTCTGTTTCACCAGGAAATCCAGTAATAACATCAACACCTATACAGGCATTTGGCATTAATTGCTTTATTAGATGAACCCTATCTGCATATAGTTTAGCCTGGTAACGTCTTCGCATTGCTTGCAATATTACATCAGACCCAGACTGTAGCGGGATATGAAAATGTGGCACAAACAGTTCTGACTCGGCTATATATTTAATTATTCTATCCTCTAACAAATTAGGCTCAATACTACTAATTCTAAACCTCTCAATTCCAGTATATTTTAATTTATCTAAAGTTAGAACTAAGTCGAAAAATGTTTCATTCTTATCATTAGTTAAGTCTCCAATATTAACACCAGTAAGTACAATTTCTTTTACGCCTTGTTGGGCTATTTCCTTCACATTTTCAATTACATCTGCTATATAACTACTTCTACTTCTACCCCTAGCTAGCGGAATAGTACAAAACGAACAGAAGTAATTGCAGCCGTCCTGTACCTTTAGAAAAGATCTAGTTCTATTACCTACTGAGTAAGATGCATTAAACTCAACTGCATCTTTTATATGAGCGTTAAATATTCTAGGTTCACAGCCTTGATAAAGCGAATCAATGTGCTTTGCTAAGTTAAACTTTTCATTTGCTCCTAAAACCAAACTCACCCCAGGAATTTCCAATATTTCTTCTGGCTTTAATTGCGCATAACATCCAATAATAATGACAAAAGCGTTCGGATTTCTTAACAATGCTGATTTTACCAACCTCTTAGTTTTATTGTCAGCGTGGTCAGTTACAGAACAGGTATTTACTATATAAACATCACTATGTTCTTCAAAATCAACTGGCTTATAGCCTTGATTGGCTAATTTTCTTAACAGGCTACTACCTTCTGCATAGTTTAGCTTGCACCCTAAGGTGTATAAGCTAACAGTATGCAAATGTGAATCTACAACTATATCTACATCGGTAACAGAATTATTAACCACTATCATTTACTTCAAACTAAGCCTTATTTCAGTTAGTTTCTTTTTTGTGTATTGAGTGAAATCACCATTCATCATCCAGCTATAAAAAGATGGGTCTCTTTTCAGCACCTCTTTTACACTTTGACCTCTATATTTTCCGAAATTGAAAGTTACTTCACCTTTGTCATCATATACCATTCTACCTACTAAATCGACTATGTTAGTTTCTGGATTTCCAATCACATCATTTATCTGGACTAAATTATCACCTAATTCTGGGTAAAACTGTAATTGACTCTCCAACACTTCCAATGTCATTCTGCTATCTACTAATGCATTGTGTGCATTATCGGCTTCTTTGTTACAATAAAATTTATATGCAGCAGACAAAGTACGTTTCTCCATTGTGTGAAATATTCGCATCACGTCAATAACTTTTCTATTGTCTATGTTAAACTCAACGTCTGCATTTAAAAACTCTTCCATTAACATAGGTAGATCTAATTTGTACAAATTAAATCCAGCTAAGTCACAGTCTTTTAATGTATCAACTATTTGTTTAGCTACATTCCTAAATGACGGCTCGTGCTCCAAATCTGCATTAGTAATTCCAGTAAGGGCAATTATTTTTTCATCTAACTGCCTACCAGGATTAAATCGCCAAATTTTCTCACTAGTTGTTCCATCAGGCTTCAACCAAACTATGCCAAGTTCTATCACTTTGTCTAACGACGGAGATAGACCTGTAGATTCTACATCTAAAAATGCTAAAGTTTTGGTTAATTTAAGATTTGTCATCTAAATAAAGTATTAAAAAAGAAGCAAATTTACAGAAATTCAAGATACTAAATGGTCTAAAATCGGGACATTCATTAGAGAACCACTACTCATTATCAGTAATACCTTATTTGAGTCTGTCTGCATAATCGCTTTAATTAAATCTGTTTTAGTTTGGATGAACTTGACATCATCTTTTTTGAAAGCTAACATAATTTCATTCTCAGCAATAGCCTCCCTACCTTTTTGTGTAAGGGCATCGTTATCTATTAAAATGACTGGGGCTATTATTCCAGATAAACTTCCTGAATACTCGGGTAAAAATGCAGCACTCAATGAACTGTATGTGTGAAGTTCTAATATTACTTCTATTTCTAAACCTGGATACTGGCTTTTTACACCTGCTACTGTTGCCTTAACCTTGCTGGGGCTGTGAGCAAAGTCTTTGAATACAATTCGTTCACTATTTGGAACTATTAGTCGCTCTAATCGTTTTCCTGCACCTGTAAAATCTGCTAAATAGTTGTAGAATGATTTCTCGTCCACCCCCAAATAGGCACAAACTTGCGCTGAAACTGATGCATTTGCTAGATTATGATAGCCAACTATTTGCAATTGAATATTATAATCTAATAAATGAAATTTCCCATTTCTCAACTCATATTTAGGAACTTCTGCTGCAACGGTATATAGTTTACTATAAGCTTGTACTAAAGTATTGACATCATTGTCAGATTGTGGATATACTATTTTACAATCTTGATTGACTGAGTCTAATAACAGAGTAAATTGAGATAAATAGTTTTCGTAGGTTGGGAAAACATTGTAATGATCCCAAGCAACACCGTTTATAACTAGTATATGCGGCTTAAAGTACATAAACTTAGGTATAGGTGTTAAGGCACTACTTAAGTACTCATCACCCTCTATTATGGCAATTTCATTTGCTTCATTGAAATACACGCTGTCCTCAAATCCTGCTAATGAACTACCAACAGCATAATCGCAGGATACTTTTGCTTTTGCTAAAACGTGCAATATCATAGCTGTTATACTTGTTTTACCGTGGCTGCCTGCTATTACTACCCTCTTTTTATTTACAGTTAATTCATAAATTAATTCTGGGAAGCTAAGTATCCTTAATCCAAGCTTTTGTGCTTTTGCTAATTCCGGATTTTCAGCTTTTGCGTGCATACCTAATATAACTAGGTCTATGTCTGAGTCCAATAAATCAGGATTCCAGCCATTAACTTTAGGTAAAAGCTCATATTTACCTAACCTTGACAGTGCTGGCTCGTATATTTGATCATCAGACCCTGTAACTTGATGGCTTGATTTATGTAAAGCTATAGCTAGGTTGTGCATAATGCTGCCTCCTATAGCAATTAAGTGAATTCTCATAATATGAAGACAATAATAAATCATCTAAAACAAATAACCACACATAAGTGGAAGTTAATCTATAGTATTTCTCTTTTAGCAACATTAACCATTTTTAGTTGTGAAAAAGATCAAAGTATTCAAAGCAATCCAATTCCCTATGTTACTGTTAATAGAACTATTAATTTAAACTTGCCCCAGTATAGCGCTTTAAATACTAAGGGTAACGCTATATATCTAACTGATATTGGATACAAAGGAATAACTGTAGTTAGGGACTATTCTGATAACTTGTGGGCATTAGATATGGCCTGTCCATTTCATAAAGACGCTGATTGTTCACACGTAATTCAAGAAAAGTCTGGATTAGCCTATGTTTGTGGCAGTTACAATTCAGCTAATGTATTATTACCCTGTTGTGCAAGTAGATATTCGCTAGACGGTACTTTGCTAGATGGTCCTTCTACTTTTCCATTAAGGCGATATAACTTGCAAAAAAATGGAAGTGAGTTGCTGATTTCTAACTAATTACCACAGTTTTTAGATTTAGTTCTTTTATAATATTTAGAAAAGCTGGAAGTAGAATTTCCAAGTTCTCTTTGGACTTAATATTGTCGTGAAATACAATAATATCACCTGCCTTAACTTTCCTTTTAAATTGAGAAATGATGTAGTTGTGGTCAATTTCTTTAGCAAAATCATACGTTAAAAAACTCCACATAACTATTTTATATCCATCAGCTTTTAAATGCTTTGCTTGAGCCTTTGTAATCTTACCATACGGTGGTCTGAATAGTTTATACGGATTACTTATATGAGATTCACACTCTTTTACATCATTAACGTATGCTTCTAAGTCAGTTTTCCAACCCTTTAAATGATGCTGTGAATGATTTGCAATTCTATTATTTGTATTTAATAGTTGCTTGTACAAATTGGGGTATTTAACGATATTTTCTCCAACCAAAAAAAATGTCGCAACTGCTTTATATTCTGCTAGTGTATTTAGAATAAACTCTTGACAATAAGGTGTAGGACCGTCATCAAAGCTCAAATAGATAGAATTACCAAACCTGGGGTAAAACCATAAATAGCTGGGAAATAGGTTAGCTACCAGCGGATTAGTTAGCAACCACATCACCATTATGACAATACAGCTCTTGGTTGTTCATCAAGGTAAACTTCAACGTGTTCTTGTAGCGTTGTAGCTAGACTTAATCCAACATAGCGAGCATATATAGGAAATTTTAGGAAATTTCGTTTTACCATAACTAAGCAATGAATTGACTGGGCATTTTTATTTAAAATTGCCTGACATACATACATCAGTGTCTTACCTGTGTATAATACGTCATCACATATAATCACAGCAGCTCCATTTATTTGTTCATCATCTATATTCAGACTAATGTTTTCTACACACAGTGCAGTTTTATCTACTATTACGGTAGCTATTTGAGAAGAAATAGAACTAGCTTGTGTAATGACTTTTGCTATAAGTTGCGCTAAAATTGTCCCATTTTGACTAATGCCAGCTAGTATTATACTACCGTGATCAATGTGGTCCTCAATAATTTGGTATGCCAATCTATTTACTTTGTCCTCTATTTCAGTTTTATTTAAAATTTCTATGGATTGATTCATTGACTAAAG